>DASQCE010000557.1:0-9803 GCA_035634855.1 Mycobacterium sp. | reverse complement strand
GCCAACCGGGACGGCACATTGGTCTTGATGAGGCCGGTGACCACGTCAACCGACGGCCGCTGGGTCGCCAACACCAGGTGAATGCCCGCGGCACGGGCCTTCTGGGTGATCCGCACAACCGCGTCCTCGACGTCGCGCGGCGCGGTCATCATCAGGTCGGCGAGCTCGTCGACGATCGCCACCACATACGGATAGGGGCGGTATTCGCGCTGGCTGCCCAGCGGTGTGGTGATCTCCCCCGATCGCACCTTGGCGTTGAAGTCGTCGATGTGACGCACCCGCGACGCCTGCATGTCTTGGTAGCGCTGCTCCATTTCCTCGACGAGCCACGCCAACGCCGCGGCGGCCTTCTTCGGCTGCGTGACGATGGGGGTGATCAAGTGCGGAATGCCTTCGTACGGCGTGAGTTCCACCATCTTCGGGTCGATCAGGATCATCCTGACCTCCTCCGGTGTGGCCCGCGCCAGCAGCGACACCAGCATCGAGTTGACGAAGCTGGACTTGCCAGAACCCGTCGACCCGGCGACCAGTAGGTGCGGCATCTTCGCGAGGTTCCACGAGATGTATTCGCCCTCAATATCTTTGCCCAACGCGATCACCAGCGGATGGTGGTCGCCGCGCGTCGACGGGTCGGTCAGCACGTCGGCCAACCTCACCATCTCGCGGTCTACGTTGGGCACCTCGATGCCGACAGCCGACTTGCCTGGGATGGGTGCGAGCATCCGCACGCTCTCGGTGGCCACCGCATAGGCAATGTTCTTCTGCAGCTGGGTTATTTTCTCGACCTTCACGCCGGGACCGAGCTCTACCTCGTAGCGGGTGACGGTCGGCCCGCGCGTGCAGCCGGTGACCGCGGCGTTCACCTTGAACTGCTCCAGCACCTCGGTGATGGCCTCCGCCATGCGGTCGTTGGCCGAGGTGCGCCGCTTCGGCGGATCACCGGTCTTCAGCAGATCCAGCGGCGGCAATATGTACGGGCCGTCGACGATCCGATCGAGTGAGAGCGTCTGCTTCTTGGCCGGCTTCTTCTTGCGGGTCCTGGCCGTCGGCTCAGGGACCGTGGGCGCCTCGTCGTCGATCGGGTAGTTGTCCATCGGGGTGCCGGTGGGCCACGGCTGCGCCCCGTCGTCGTTGTAAGCCGCCCGATCGTCGCAGTAGCCGTCCGAGAAGTCCTCGGACTCTTCGCCATACGGCTGCTCGTCCTCGTAGTCCTCGTGGTACTCGTCACCGCGGAATGCCCGCGCGGAGAACATCCGCTGCACGGTCGACGGCACCTCGCGGATCGTCGTGCCGGTTACCAGCAGCAGACCGAACAGCGCGCCGATGAACAACAGCGGCGCGGCGATCCATTCGGTCAGGCCGTCAGACAGCGGACCACCGATGGCGAAGCCGAGGAATCCCGCGGCGTGCTGGCGTCCTGGCGGCTCCGTCGGCGAACCCGCCCACAGATGCCACAGCCCGAGGGTGGGCAGCGTGATCATTGCCGTACCGAGGATGAGCCGCGGTCGTGCTTCTGGCTCGGCTTCGGTTCGCATCAGCACCACCGCAATCGCGGCCAGCACGATGGGAACGAGGACGACGCCCGATCCGATCAGCACGCGAAGAAACGTGTCGATCCACTGGCCGACGGGGCGCGCGGCGTCGAACCATGAGCTGGCGGCGATCACCACGGCGACGCCGAGCAGCGCCAGTGCGATGCCGTCGCGGCGATGGCCGGGTTCAAGGTCGCGCGCGCGGCCGACGGACCTGGCGGTGGACCCGGCACCCTTGGCCAGCAACAACCAGCCGGCGCGAACGCCCCGCCCGACGGTCACCCCTGCGGACGAGATCGCCGACGGATTGCGGCGTCGAGGAGGCTTGCGGCGGGGCGCCAAGGGTCGCGCCGGGCGGGACCCGCCCCGCGAACCGGCCTTTGACCTGCTCGAACGGGAACCGGATCGGCCGGCGGTCTTACTAGGCATGTTCCCAAGCCTAGTCGCACAAACCCCATATTCACCATCTGCCACACGGGTCACAGAAAGGTCTCAATTGTGCCCGCTTGGGGCTCTACGGTGCCGAAATGACGACATCCCAGGCCGAGACCGCCATCCCCACCTCCAGCAAGGTGCTCTGCGCTGTCTACGGCGTGATCGCGATCGCCGCGCTGATCGCGACGTGGAGCCAGAACGCCGCCTATTTCGACAACCCCGGCGGCTTCCTGCTCGACTTTCTCAACGACTCCAAGGTCACCCCCGCCTCGCGTTCGCTCACGGTCGACATCGTGCTGTTCTTCCTCGCCGCCGCGATCCTGATGGTCGTTGAAGCTCGCAAGCACGGGGTCAGGTTCGTCTGGGCCTACATCGCGGGCGGCCTCGCGATCGCGATCAGCGTGACCTTCCCGCTGTTCCTGATCGCCAGGGAGCTTCGCGTCGGCAGGACCGAGACAACGCGGTTGGGCGCCGTCGACACCGTCCTCCTCGCCGTGTTCGCGGTCCTGGCGGCAGGCCTGACGATATGGGTCGACATGGGCTGACCGATGCGGAAACCTCGTAGGTACGCTAGGCATCCGTCCAGCCACGTACTCAGCGAGGAGTCGATCACCCATGCCCGTCACTGTCGTCGCCACCATGAAAGCCAAGCCGGAGTCAGTGGACGCCGTCCGCGATGCGTGCAAGCAGGCGATCGAGGCGGTGCACTCCGAACCCGGTTGCGATCTCTACTCGCTGCACGAGGCGGACGGAACCTTCGTTTTCGTCGAACAGTGGGCGGACGCGGACGCACTGAAGACACACAGCGCCGCGCCCGCGGTCGCCACCCTCTTCGGAACGGTCGGTGAGCTCCTCGACGGCGCACCGGACATCAAGATGCTGCAACCCGTCGTCGCGGGCGACCCGGCCAAGGGCCAGCTGCGGCCCTGACGGGCACTAGCGCGCGGAAGCGAGAACACCGATGGCCTCCCTCGCAGGCAAAGTCGCGTTCATCACCGGCGCCGCCCGCGGTCAGGGACGTGCCGAGGCGGTCCGGTTGGCGTCCGACGGCGCGAACATCATCGCGGTCGACATCTGCGACCAGATCGTGTCGGTGCCCTATCCGTTGGCCACCGCCGATGATCTGGCCGCCACGGTCAAGCTTGTTGAAGACACCGGTGCGCGAATCGTCGCGCGCGAGGCAGATGTTCGCGATCAGGCGTCGTTGGCCGGCGCGTTGCAGGCCGGGCTCGATGAGTTCGGCCGGCTCGACGTCGTCGTCGCCAACGCCGGCATCGCGCCGATGGAAGCCGGCGCCGACGGCTGGCGAGACGTCATCGACGTCAACCTCACGGGCGTGCACAACACTGTCGAGGTAGCGATGCCCCGTTTGATCGAACAGGGCGACGGTGGATCGATAGTGCTGATCAGCTCCGCGGCCGGTCTGGTCGGCATCGGCGGCAGCGATCCAGGGTCGCTCGGCTACACAGCGGCCAAGCACGGCGTGGTCGGCCTAATGCGGGCCTACGCCAATCACCTTGCGCCGCACAGTATCCGGGTCAACTCGATTCATCCCAGCGGCGTGAACACGCCGATGATCGACAACGACCACACCCGTCAGTGGCTCGCCAACGTAATCGCCCATTCGGAACGGCCACCCGACATGGGCAATGCTATGCCGGTTCAGGTTCTCGAGGCAGAGGACATCGCCGCTGCGGTCGCATGGCTGGTGTCTGACCAGGCCCGCTACATCACCGGTGTGACGCTGCCGGTCGACGCGGGCTACGTCAACAAGCGCTGATCATGGCGCGAAACCCCGCCGCGCAGACCGCCTTCGGCCCGATGGTGCAGGCGGCCATCGAGCAGTACGAGCCGCCCGAACGCCGTCTGGTCAACGACGACCTCGCCCTTTCGATCCTGCCCGCCGGCCAACGAGCGCTCGTTCGCACGATGCGATGGCCGTTGCTGCGCCGCCTCGCGATATCGGCAGGCGAGCGGGCCGTGCGCGGCTCGTGGTCACTCATCGCGTGCCGCAAGCGCTACATCGACGCCAAACTGGACGAGGCTCTGGGCGAGATCGACGGTGTGGTCATTCTCGGTGCGGGCATGGACACCAGGGCGTACCGCCTCGCGCGTCGAAGGGACATCCCGGTCTTCGAGGTCGACCTTCCGGTCAACATCGTGCGTAAGGAGGCCGCCGTGCAGCGCGCGATCGGTGCGGTGCCCTCCTCGGTTCACTTGGTGCCCATAGACTTTGAGCGCGACGACCTGATCACTACGCTGGCCGGGCACGGCTACCGTACCGACGCGCGCACGTTCTTCATATGGGAAGGCGTCACGCAGTATCTGACGGAGAACGCGGTTCGGGCCACGCTCGGCGCACTGCGGGCCGCTGCTGGAGGAAGCCGGTTGGTGTTCACCTACATTCGACGGGACTTCATCGACGGGGAGAACATGTACGACGCCGGCATCTTGTACAAGCGTTTCAGGCAACGGCAGCAGGTGTGGCGCTTCGGGCTCGACCCCGATCACGTTTCCGTATTCGTCGCCGAGTACGGCTGGCGACTCGTCGAGCAGGCGGGGCCAGATTACTTCTTGCGCAACTACATTCGGCCGACGGCCCGCAATCTCGCAGCATCGCAGCTCGAGTGGTCGGCGTACGCGCACAAGATCTAGCCCAGACGCCCCCAATCCCCTACCGGGGCCGGCCGGAAGGAGAACCCCTCAAGGAATCGGCCGGGCACGGGCCGGATTCCGTTATGCGGGTTGGCCGTAACGCGCCAGCATTTCACCATGTGCTCCGAGAATGAAGCCGCGACGATGGTTGTCCGGTCCAGCGCCGTGCCTCGGCTCGTCGGTGTCTGCCGGGTGCGGGTCGGGAACGTACGCGACTTGCTCATGTGGCCGGTCGGCGCGACCGCGGATCTTGAAAGCGCTAGCATGCCAAGACGCATGGATGGACTCGGCAGCCCACGGTGACACTGCGTCAATTGCGCATCGCAACGGTCCGCGATGTGCTTGACTTATCGCCATGGGGGACGTTCCTGCCAATGACTGACTCCGACCAAGGGCCCGCGGAAGACGGCGCGGCAGACGACCGGTTCGCCGTCGGGGTATCGGTGCGGGTGTATCCGGGCACCGACCGCGAATGCCTCGGTGTTGTCGTGGAGGATTTCGGCGACAGCGCCGGCCAGCGGGTGGATATCGGTGAGCATCACATCGTAGACGCGGCGCGCCGGTGGGCGGTGCGGCTTGGCGACGGCAACCTGGTGTTCGTTGACAGCGACGATCTCACGCCGGGCTGAGACCCCGAAACCGCTGATCGGGTGACCCGCTTCGCCGCCGACTTGCTGGATAGTGCCGCAGCCGAGGGCGCGCGGCAGAGCCGCTCGGCCAAGCAGCAGCTCGACCACTGGGCGCGGGTCGGATGTGCGGTGTCGAGTCGGCACAGCGCAGCGCGGCGCAACGTGGAGGCGGCCCCGGTCGGGGAACTCGCGCTGGCCGAACTCGGTGTGGGGCCATGAGGGCATCATCGTCGGCTCCCCGACCTGGCCGGCCTGGACCCCCTGCGCGGCAATTGCGGTGGCCTGAAGGGCGATCGCCACGGTCATACCAACCATCCCCCGAAGCGGGCACCCCCGCCATCGCCTACCACCCCGGCTGGCCGACTAGATCTCGATGACGGTTGGGACGATCATCGGCTGCCGTCGGTAGGTCTCCCCCACCCACTTGCCGACCGTACGGCGCACCGCCTGGGCGATGCGGGTCGGATCTGTGATTTGTTCTGAGGCAAGGAACTCCAGCTCGTCCTCGACCTTAGCCGCCACTGGCTGCAGCGCCTTCGGATCCTCAGAGAACCCACGTGAGTGCAGATGCACGGGCGCCGCCGGGCGCCCCGTCCCGCGGCGCACAACGACCGTCACCGCGATGAAACCGGATGACAGGATGAGCCGCTCACCCAGCGTCGCGTCGCCGACGTCGCCGGTAATCAATCCGTCGACGAACATCTTGCCTGTCGCCACCGACCCCGCGATACTCGCCTTACCCGCGACGAGGTCGACGCTGACGCCGTTCTCCGCCAACATGATCGACTCCGGCGCCACACCGGTGCGCTCTGCCAACTTGCCGTTCGCCCGCAGCATCCGCCATGTCCCGTGCACCGGCATCACGTTGCGCGGCCGTACCGCGTTGTACAGGAACAATAGCTCGCCCGAGTATGCGTGGCCCGAAACATGCACCCGTGCTTGCTGATTGGTGACCACACGCGCACCGATCTTGGCCAGCGCATCGATCACCCCGTACACGGCTTCTTCGTTGCCCGGTATCAGCGACGACGACAAGATGATCAGGTCGCCGGCGGTCAGCGTGATGCTGCGGTGTTCGCCGCGCGACATCCGCGACAGCGCGGACATCGGCTCACCCTGCGTACCCGTGGTGATGAGCACTACGCGTTCGGCCTGCATCATCTCGGCGGCGCCGATGTCGAGCAGGTCCGATTCGTCGACGCGCAGGTACCCCAGCTCCCGAGCGATGCCCATGTTGCGCACCATCGACCGCCCGACGAACGACACCCGTCGGCCCAATGCGACCGCGGCATCGATGATCTGTTGCACCCGATCGACATTCGAAGCGAAACACGCGACGATCACCCGTCCCTGGGCGCCGCGGATCAGCCTGTGCAGAGCGGGGCCGACTTCGCTTTCCGACGGTCCCACGCCCGGGATCTCGGAATTCGTTGAGTCGCAGAGGAACAAGTCAACCCCTGCGTCACCCAGCCGCGACATTCCTGGCAGATCGGTCGGCCGGTCATCCAGCGGCAGTTGGTCGAGTTTGATGTCGCCGGTGTGCAGCACGGTGCCGGCACCGGTGTGAATCGCGACCGCCAGGCAACCAGGAATCGAGTGGTTGACGTGGAAATAGTGACACTCGAACACGCCGTGCGTGGACTTCTGCCCCGCCGCCACTTCGATGAACACCGGTTTGATCCGATGTTCCCGGCACTTCTCCGCCACCAGCGCGAGCGTGAACTTCGAGCCGACCACCGGGATATCGCCACGCAGTTTGAGCAGGAACGGAATCGCGCCGATGTGGTCCTCGTGCGCATGCGTCAGCACCAGCGCCTCCACGTCGTCGAGGCGGTCCTCGACGTGGCGCAGATCAGGCAGGATCAGGTCGACGCCTGGCTCGTCGTGGCCGGGGAACAGCACCCCGCAATCGACGATCAATAGACGACCGAGATGCTCGAAAACCGTCATGTTGCGGCCGATTTCGCTGATGCCGCCCAATGCGGTCACCCGCAGGCCCCCAGGGGCCAGCGGCCCCGGCGGTTTGAGGTCCTCGTTCACTACCGCAGCACCGCGGCGGCGCGCATGTCGGCCGCCAGCGCCTCGAGCTGTTCCGCGGTGGCCGGCACCTGAGGCAGCCGCGGCTCGCCGACCTCGATGCCCTGCAGTCGCAGTCCCGCCTTGGCCAAGGTGACCCCACCCAGTCGCGACTGGGCGTCTCCGAGCGGCCCGAGCGTCACGTTGATCTTCCGCGCCGTCGCGACATCGCCAGAGGTAAACGCGGACAACATATCTCGCAGCTGACCGGCGGCCAGGTGCCCCCAGACGCTGACAAAGCCGACGGCACCCATCGCCAGCCACGGCAGATTTAGCGCGTCGTCACCCGAGTAGTACGCCAGGCCGGTCTCGGCGATGATCCGCCCGCCGCCGTGCAGGTCGGCCTTGGCGTCCTTGACGGCAACGATGTTCGGGTGCTCGGCCAGCGTGCGGATGGTGTCCCACTCAATCGGCACGACAGAACGCGACGGAATGTCGTAAAGAATCACCGGCACGTCGGTGGCATCTGCCACCGCGGTGAAGTGTCCGACCAGCCCGGCCTGTGGCGGGCGCGAGTAGTACGGCGTCACCACCAGCAGGCCATGCGCGCCCTCGGTGGCGCATGCCTTTGCCAGATGGACGCTGTGCGCGGTGTCGTAGGTGCCCGCACCGGCGATGACCCTGGCACGGTCGCCGACCGCGTCCAGCACCGCACGCAACAGGGCGATCTTCTCGGCGTCAGTGGTGGTCGGCGACTCCCCCGTGGTGCCTGACAGCACCAAGCCGTCGCAGCCGGAGTCGACGAGGTGGGTGGCGAGCCGGGCCGCTCCATCGGTGTCCAGCGACCCGTCGGGCTTGAACGGAGTCACCATAGCGGTCAGCACGGTGCCCAATCGGGCGGTCACGTCGAATCCGCTGGTGCTCACGGGCAACCAGATTACCCGCTCCACCTCACGGTCCCGCGGCCATATCTGGCCGGGCCCGTCAAGCCTCCGTGGCGAGCGGGGACGTGGCCACCTCTGTGCCGTCGGCCAGTGTGGAGATCTCGAAATCGGAGAAAACCGCAGGAGCCAGATCGATGAGTTGCCGCAGGCACTCGATCGCCAGCTGGCGGATCTCGATGTCGGCGTGCTCGCTGGCCCTCATCGCGATGAAATGCCGCCACGCCCGGTAGTTTCCGGTCACCACGATGCGCGTCTCGGTCGCGTTGGGCAGCACTGCACGCGCGGCCTGCCGCGCCTGTTTGCGCCGGAGCACCGCGTTGGGCTGGTCGGCGAACTTCGCCTCCAGCCGGGTCAGTAGCTCGGTATAGGTCGCTCGGCTCGCGTCCGCGGCGGCCTTGAAGATGTCCTGCAACTCCGGGTCGTCCGCCATCCCCGGCGGCACGACCACCTGTGAGTCGTGCTCGGGGACGAACCGCTGCGACAGCTGCGAATACGAGAAGTGGCGATGCCGGATTAGCTCGTGCGTGCACGACCGCGAGATGCCCGTGATGTAGAAGGACACCGATGCGTGCTCGAGCACCGAGAAGTGGCCGACGTCGATGATGTGGCGCACATACGCGGCGTTCGTCGCCGTTCTCGGATTCGGCTTCGACCAGCTCTGGTAGCACGCCCGGCCGGCGAACTCCACGAGCGCCGAACCGCCGGCGGCGTCGGTGCTCCACGGCACGTCCGGCGGTACCAAGAAATCGGTCTTGGCGATCAGTTGCACGCGCAGCGGCGCGGTCTCGGCCACGGGCTCACCCTAACGTGACCCTTGCCTACCGTGATGTTAGTCGCATAACATGTTAGTGGCTAACATCTGGCGGGAGGCGGAATGCGGAGCGTCGTCATCGTCGCCGGTGCCGGGCCGACGGGTCTCGCGCTGGCGTGCGGGTTGCGGGCGGCAGGCATCGACGTGCGAGTGCTCGACAAGGCCGCGGGCCCCGCGGTGACTTCTCGGGCGCTGGGCCTGCAACCGCGCGGCGTCGAGGTCCTCGACCGACTCGGCGCACTCGGCGACCTGCCCGACCGCGGCTTGCCGATCCGCAGCGTCACCATCAACGTCGACGGACGCGAACTTGCGAGCTTCCCAGTCGGGCAGCCGACCCGCCTCGGCGGTCCCCGCGGGCTGCTGATGTCACAGGCGGATATCGAGGGAGCGCTGCGCGACCGGCTGACGGCACTCGACGGAGACGTCGAATGGGGCCGAGGGATCCAGGGACTCCAGCCGCGGCCGGACAGTGTGACAGTGCGCCTGGACGACGGAGCTGTGGTCGACGCCGCATGGGTGGTGGGCGCCGACGGTGCGCACAGCGTCGTCCGCAAGGCCATGGGTGTCGGATTCCCCGGCGTTCCGGTCGTCGAGCGGTTCCTGCTCGCCGATGTCCACGCCGATATCGACTTGCAGCGCGGGGGCGCGACCTCGTGGCTGCGCGGGGACATGGCACTGGCCGCCTTTCCGCTGCCAGGCGACGACCTGTGGCGGGTGATGGCCCCCGCACCAACAGGTTTCGGCGATGAGCCCGCCGCGGAGGCGATCGTGGACTACCTCG
>DASQCE010000556.1:0-9167 GCA_035634855.1 Mycobacterium sp. | reverse complement strand
GGTGCGTGTGACTCGGACCCCCGAGTGGCATCCGGGCAGTTCCGCGATCAGTTCGGTTACCGTCTCCGTCGACAGCCGCTCCTTGGCGTTGCGGCACTCCTCGCGCAGCCTGGTGAGCGACCCGACCGCCGCGGTACCCGCTGGGTCTACGCCACCGGCGTTGGCGAGGCCGTCGAGGGCGTGGTTCAGCAGCGCCTGGTCGATCAGGTCGCCGGAGAACTCCGAATATCGGGTGGTGTCTTCGATCGGCTCGAACGCCGATGCGGCATCAGCCAGCGTGATGCTCGTGCCGCTGCCACCGAAGTCCAGCAGCGCCACCACACCGTGCGGGCTCAGCCCGGAATTGTCGTGCAGCGCGGTCAGCGAGGCGACGGCGTCGGATACCAGCCGGGCCGGCATTCCGTCGGGCGCAAGGCTTGGGTTGGCCCGCATCGCGGTGCGCAGCGCCCACAGCGTCGATGTTCCCCAGTGCGCCGGGACGGCGATCGCGGTCTGCGGCGACGGCCGGCCGGTGGAGTAGACCATCGCCTGTAGGGCATCGACCAGTAGCTGGTCGGCGAGATGAGACGACCCGTCCGGGCCCACCAGCGGGACCGGGTCACCGACCCGCTCCACGAAGCCGCTCAGCACGATGCCGTCGGTATGCGCTGAAGGCACGCCGACTTCCGGCGCGGCATGGCCAAACAAGGTCAACACCGAACGCCGTGTAACGGGTTGATTGCCGACACGTGCCGCGACCAAGTTGGTCGTCCCGATCGACAACCCCAACGGGTCGCTCATAACGGACCACACGATAGCGGTAGGGCGATACCAATTCCGTTAGACACTCCGCCTTTTGGGCCGCATTGCCAGCGGTTTGTACGCAACGCCCTAACCAGGACACAGAATCCGGTGTCGTGGTGGTACGCGTGACCACATTGGCACGCTGTGCAGCAACGACATTCATCGTGGCGACCGGACTCGGATTGGCCGGTGTAGGAGGCGCAACCGTCGCCGCAGCCCAGGTGGCCGCGTTCCCGAGCTACCACTGGTGCCCCGGGGACTTCTGGCACCCCGAGTGGGGCTTCAACTTCGACTGGACCACTTGCCACGACGACCACCACCGCGACGGCGACTGCGACGGCGACGACTACTGGGGCTAGCCGAGGAGTCGGGTGGCCCGGGCCGGCAGGGACGTTCTCGTGCTGGAGGCACACTCCGCGGGTGCGGGCGCCACCGGCAACACGACCGCGAGATCAGCCTGCTGCAGGCTCACGTTTCGCGCCCGACGACACGCTGCTCGAAGGCCCGGCGACACGCAACCCCACTGCAGCCCCAGTAGACCGACCCTTTGCGGCGGCGCGTGGGTGTGCTGCAATGTCGGCCATGGGTGACATCGACGAGATCGAGCAAGTCAAATACCGGTACCTGCGTGCGCTTGACACCAAGCACTGGGACGAGTTCGCCGACACGCTCACGGAGGATGTCGTCGGGGACTACGACGCGTCGATCGGCGAGTCACACCACTTCACCGACCGCGGCTCCCTCGTCGAGTTCATGCGCTCGGCGATGCCGGCCAACATCATCACCGAGCACCGCGTCACCCACCCCGAAATCGCCGTGAACGGTAACGAAGCCACGGCAACCTGGTATCTGCAGGACCGCGTGATTGTGCCCGATTTCAATTTCATGTTGATCGGCGCGGCCTTCTACCACGACCAATACCGGAAGACCGGTGACGGCTGGAGGATCAGCAGAACCGGCTATGACCGCACCTACGACGCGACCATGTCGACGGAAGGGCTCAATTTCAAGCTGAAAACTGGTCGGGCGCTTAATATTTGATGGCTATTGGGTGATCGCGATCAGCGCGCCCGGCCGCAGCCAGCGCATGATCTCCACCAGCGTGCCGTCATCGATCGCCACACACCCCGCGGTGGGCCCGCCGTCGGTGGTGTGCAGGAAGAACGCGCCACCGTTGCCGGGCACGCGCGCCTTGTTGACGCCCATCACGACCGCGTGCGCGTACTGCGGGATGTCGAGGTTCTCGGTCCCGCTGTCCGGCGATGTGTCGAACGGGCACTGCGCCTTCTTGCATACCTGCATGGTGTTGTAGGTCGGGCTCTTCATGTCACCGTCCCACCAGTGGTCATTGCCGACCTGGACGTACTGCAGGCCGCTGCCGGGATTCGGCGCTGTTCCGAACGCGAAGTCCAGGGTGTAGATGCCCAGCGGAGTCGCCATATTGCCGTCGTGGGTCTCCGCGGCCATCCCGTTGGCCCCAACATGGGCCGGTATGCCAGCTCGCAGGGCTTGCCATCCGGTTGAGGTGCGTTCGAAGACGTCCATTTTCGCCGATGAACCGCCGGCTCCCACAACGGAAATCACTTGGGTGGCATTGCCGGCTTGAGGGGCGAACCACGGCGTGTAATCGGCATGAACGATCGGGGCCGCTGTCAAGTAGATGGCCACTGCGCACAGCAGAGGCAGCAGTCGGCGCACCGATCCATCGTCAGCGGTGCCACAGGCAAGGTCAAGTAAAGGTTCAGACACGATTGAAGACAGCCAGTTCTGGCTACGTAGACGTCATGGAGTTGCTGCCCCTACGCGGGCGCCTGCGCGGCGTAAGGCAAATCGGCCAGGGTCTGGGCACCTTGGACAGCGAGGTGTTCGAGGCCATCGCGGAGTCCCCCAGTCCGCTGCTGGACGCCACCATGCCCCGGCTCACCCGGGCCGCGGATCACTCGAAGCTCTGGCTGGCCATCGCGGCGGCGCTGGCCGCGTTCGGGGGCCCGTCGGCAAAGCGCGGAGTGGCGCGCGGCGTGTTCTCCCTTGCGGTGACCAGCCTGTTTACCAATCAGGTGGCCAAGCGGGTGTGGCGAAGGCCAAGGCCGAATCGGCTTGTGGTTCCGCTGGCACGTCGCGGCCACCGCTCGCCAACGTCTAACTCGCTGCCGTCCGGTCACTCGGCGAGCGCAGCGGCGTTCGCGGTCGGCGTCGGCCTGGAGAGCCCGCCGTTGGGCCTGGGTCTGGCGCTACTGGCCGGCTTGGTGGGCCTGTCCCGGGTGGCGACCGGGGCGCACTATCCCGGTGATGTGTTAGCCGGTTTCGGCATCGGCGCCGGAATCGCCGTGCTGGGAGGGCGGGTGGTACCGCCGGTCGTGGTGGCCAAGATTCCGGTCGCGGACCCGCTGAGAGTGGGTACTCCCCAACGGCCCGACGGTGCAGGCGTGGTGTTGGTGGTCAACCCTGCATCCGGTGGCGGGACGGGCGCGCGCGTCATTGAGGAAGTGCGAGAGTCGTTGCCGCAGGCCGAGATCGTCGAAATAGATGGGGACGACGATGTCGAAGAGGTCATGCGCAAGGCGGCTCAGTGGGCGGACGTGCTCGCGGTCGGTGGCGGCGACGGGACGGTTTCGTGCGCGGCCGGTGTGGCGATGGATGCGGGTGTTCCGCTGGCGGTCTTCCCCGGCGGAACATTCAACCATTTCGCGAAGGACATCGGCTGCGACACCGTCGGCAAGACCGTCGACACGATTCGGCGCGGCAGCGTCGCGTGCGTCGACGTGGTGTGCCTCAACGAGGGCCACATGGTGATCAACACCGCGAGCATCGGTGCATACCCGGCGTTCGTGCAGACGCGCGAGAAGCTCGAGCACAAGATCGGCAAGCCGTTGGCTGGTCTGTACGCGATGCTGCACACGCTGCGGCGTGATGAGCCGGTGCGCATTGCCTACGACAACAAGACCCTGCAGACCTCGTTGTTCTTTGTGGGCAATTCGACGTATCTGCCCTCGGGATTCGCGCCGTCACGGCGGACCCAAATGGACGACGGCCTGCTCGATGTCCGGATTCTGGAAACGGGCCGACGACTCAGCAAGGCCCGGATTCTGGCAGCGCTTGCGCTGGGCCGTCTTGAGCGCAGCCCGCTGTATCACGAGCTGCGGGTGCCCGAGTTCACGTTCAGGGCGGTGGACGGGCCCACGGTGCTTGCCCATGACGGAGAGGTCGGGACGGAGATCTCGGAGGCCAGCTTCAGCGTCCGGTACCGAGCGCTGCCGGTGTTTCGTCCGTTACCGTGACGGGCCGCGACGGCGGGACCATCAGCAGGCACGCGACGAAATACGCGTAGCCGATTGCCCATCCGGCGATCACGTCGGAGGGGTAGTGCACGTTGAGCACCACGCGGCCGACTCCAATCAGGATGACTGTCAACGCACCGAGGGCGATCAGCCAAGCCCGCAGCGCGCGGCGCACAACGGGAAGCACCACGGTCAGCAGCGCCAGCACGCCGACCATCACGCCGAAGGCGTGTCCGGAGGGAAACGAGGTGGAGGCCGCGGTGACCAGCGCCGTGGCGGGGCGAGGACGGTTGGCGGCGTATTTGGCGATCTCGGTGAGGATTCCGGCCAGCTCGACGCTGATCACCAGAAACAATGCGACGCGGACGTTGCGGCGCACCAGCGAAAAGATGATCACGATCAGCGTCGCCAGGCGGAACACGGTCGGTCCGAGCACAGTGCAGAACACGTTCCAGGCGGTCACCCGGCCGGGGTGAGCGACAGCGTAGCGATGCCCGATGTCCAGCCAGGACGAGTCAACAGTCGACAGCCAGTTCCACTGCGACGCATAGCCGATCCACATCAGCGCATACACCGCGACGGCCACGACCGCCGACGGGACCAACCAGGTGTTTCGCGATGTCACCACTCCAGCTGTACCACTTGTATTGCCCTAGAAACTGTGAGATGCCGTTAGGCTGACTGCACATGGCTGTGTTTCTGCGCAAGTTGCTGCGGATCGGCAAGCTGCCCGACCAGGTGCGTGCCGAGGTCGAGTCCGAAGGCATCATTCATCTCGCCGAATACGTTCCCGTCACACGCCGGTTCACCGGTCGAGTCCCCGGTATGCGGTCGGCCGGCAGCATCTCCAGTTACGTGGGCTCGCTGGTGCTCACCAATCAGCGGGTGCTCGGAACGTTGTCGTCGGTGCCGAAGTTGGCGGGCCGCACCATTGATCAGCGCTGGGACGCGCCGCAGACGGGCACCGTCACGGCCGAGCTCTCCGAAACCGGTCTTATGCTCGACGTCAACGTCGCCGCGGTCGATCCCCGCTGCGCAGGGCATCTGTCGCTGCACTACAAGGACGCCCTCCCCGAGGACGTCCTCATGCGGCTGCCCCGTCGATCCCTCGCCTTCGATGTGCCGCCCGAATATGTGTTCCGCGCAGTCGGGGTGCCGTACCACCCGTAGCGCGAAAACCGTTAAAACGGCGGGGGTTTGTTTCGTTCAGCGACGTATTCGTCGTTGAGCTTGCGTTGTTCGTCGACGCGCTTGGCGCGGTCGTGGGCGCGAGTGGTCTTGCGGCGCGGCATCTTTAGGCCCCGGTTAGGTTCGACGCTGGCGGCGTTGGCTGGTGCGTGCACGGGTGCGGTCGGTTTGCACAGTATCGGAAACAGCAGCCGACTACCCGGATAGGTGGTGTAGGTCTGCCCGCTCGGCGCAGTCCAGATGACGGTCCCGTCGGGCAGCTGTTGATCCAGCCAGCCGCAAAATGTCTTGAGCAGGTGGTGTTTTCGACAGATACACTTCAAGTCCGACGCGCAGGTCGACCCTACTGGGTAGGGAATGGTGTGGTCGATGTCGCATAGATCGGCGGGCTCGTCGCAGCCGGGAAAGCGGCACGTCAGATCCCGGCATCGAACAAACCGGGCCAACGCCGGCGACGGTACATAGTGTGGCTCGGGCGCACTGTCGCCGGGATGGATCACCAGTCGGACCGTCGCGGTGTCGGCCACCTTGGCCGCCAACAGCGGCGCGGGCAGTATCCCGCCACCCATCACCACCGCCGGATGGGTATCCGCCGGCGGGGTACCAGGCAGCGGCGCCAACGCCTCGGCGAGGGTCATCTGCCGCAGCTGCTCAGTCGTGGACCCCGGTGCCGTCTCCCCATCAAGCTGAACAGCCGTCTCGTCGGACAGGCTGGCCTGCTCGGCAATCACGTTGATCACAACGGCACTTGGTCCAGCCGCGGCGGCATCACAGTCGGCGGCCCCGCACGCACAGGTCAGTCGGTCACCGCCGTGGGCCAGCGCGCCCAATGCGTCAGCGCGGCGCTGTTCGAGCGTGCGCGGATCAGCCTGGCACACCGACCGCGCCATCGCATCCAGCCTCTTGTCCAACGCCGCCGCATCAGTGCTGAACAGCGTGCCCTCAATCCACGCCAACCCGGTGCCGCCGTCGGTGGGCACCACATCGACATGTCGGCCGCGGGCGCTGAGCTCGGTGCGTACCAACGCATGCGGGTCGTAGCGATCGACCCAGTAATCGATGGCGGCCTCTGTCTTGGCCACCGACAACGCGCCCCACCCGATCACCTCGGCGGCCACCTCCGCGTCGACCTTGCCCATCGCCGCCGGGTCCTTGATCAGCCGGGTTCTGCCCACGATCGCATTGACCACGTGATAGGAGATGTGCCCGGCGGCGAACACATCGGCTACCCGCGGCAGCCGTCCGCGCAGGGCACACGCCACCACCAGCTGATGCGAGGCCACCCCCAACGACACGTTGTGGGCCGCGGCGACCTCGGCGGCCACCGCATCCCAGTTGTCCAGGCACCACTGTTCACGCTCGGCCGACCCGTCGGCCGACAGCCGGGCCTCCAGCACATCGGCGATCGCGAACAGCCGCTGCGCACACGCGGCGTTCTCCACCCGCGCCCACGCCCCCACCGCACCAGCACCACCAGCGCCGGCGGCAGCAGTCACAAGCTGATCGAACATACGAGCGAAATTACCCACGCCTGCAGACTTGGGACCGCCCAGATGCTGCCGCTCAATCCCAACCTGTGGATGAATTCGGGTTTGTGGATAAGTTGCTCTGCGTGAGCCAAAGGGTTGCCGAATACGCATAGGCACTGTTCTGTGTACCGACGGGAGAAAGGACAGGCATTGACCGCGCAACGAGACAACGTGCTGCTCGTGCATTGGCACGACCTCGGCCGCTACCTCGGCGCCTACGGCCACCCCGACGTCTCCAGCCCTCGGCTCGACCAGCTCGCCGCCGAAGGCATCCTGTTCACGCGCGCGCACGCCACGGCGCCGCTGTGCTCGCCGTCGCGCGGCTCCCTGTTCACGGGCCGCTACCCCCAGAGCAACGGCCTGGTTGGCCTGGCCCATCACGGCTGGGAGTACCGCGCCGGCGTTCGCACGCTGCCCCACATCCTGTCCGAAGCAGGTTGGCACACAGCGCTATTCGGTATGCAGCACGAGACGTCGTACCCGTCGAAGCTCGGCTACCACGAATTCGACGTGTCGAACTCCTACTGCGAATACGTCGTCGAGCACGCCACCCACTGGCTCTCCGAGCCACCCAAGCCGCCCTTCTTGCTCACCGCGGGCTTCTTCGAAACGCACCGACCGTATCCGCGCGAGCGCTACGACCCGGCCGACGCCGTTGACGTCGTGGTGCCCGACTATCTGCCCGACACCGGCGACATCCGGCAGGATCTGGCCGAGTTCTACGGGTCGATCTCGGTCGCCGACGCCGCGGTCGGCCGGCTGCTCGACACGCTGGAGGAAACGGGACTGGACGAATCGACCTGGGTCGTCTTCATGACCGACCACGGACCCGCGCTGCCGCGTGCCAAGTCGACGCTGTATGACGCAGGCACCGGAATCGCACTGATTGTGCGGCCCCCGCGGAACACCCGCACCCAGCCCCAGGTCTATGGCGAACTGTTCAGCGGTGTCGATCTGCTGCCCACCCTCCTCGACCTGCTCGGCCTCGACATTCCCGCCGACATCGAAGGCATGTCGCATGCACGCAATCTGCAACGCCACGACATCGAACCGGTCCGCACCGAGGTCTACACCACGAAGACCTATCACGATTCCTTCGACCCGATTCGCGCCATCCGGACGAAGGAGTACAGCTACATCGAGAACTACGCCTCTCGCCCACTACTCGATCTGCCCTGGGATATCGCTGAAAGCGCACCCGGCCGCATCATGAAGCCGCTCGTGCTCGCGCAGCGTCCAGAGCGCGAACTGTACGACCTTGTCGAGGATCCGACCGAGTCGCACAACCTGCTGGGTTCCGATATCACCGACAAGGCCGAAGCGATCGCCAACGATCTCGCGCTGCTACTCGACGACTGGCGCAACAAGACCAACGACGTCATTCCGTCCGAGTTCGCGGGTACCCGAATTGCGGAGCGCTACACCGAAACCTACCTACGCATTCACGGCCCACAGGTCATCAGCCGCTCAGCGATCGCCTCGGAGCGAGGCATCCAACACGACCACAGCCCCGGACAATAGTTTTTCTCACGGTGATTGCAATGTTCGCCAGTGCCAAGCTATTTGATTGCAGTTAGGCTCACGCGCATGTCACACCCGACGGCCTATCTGGTGCTTGCTTCACAGCGCAGTGGCAGTACGCTGCTCGTCGAATCACTGCGCGCCACGGGTGTGGCCGGCGAGCCCGGTGAGTTCTTCCAGTACCTGCCGTCGACGAGCCAGTCGCCGCAGCCGAGGCAATGGTTCGAGGGCGTGGCTGACGAGTCGATCCTTCGGCTGCTGGATCCGCTCGACGAAGGCAAGCCGGACCTGGCGCCAGCCGAGATCTGGCGTGACTACATCCGCACCGTGGGCCGTACTCCCAACGGCATCTGGGGCGGAAAGCTGATGTGGAACCAGACGCCACTGCTGGTGCAGCGCGCCGCAGGCCTGCCCGACCGCTCGGGAGACGGGCTGCTCTCGGCGATCCGAGACGTCATCGGAAGCGATCCTGTTCTCGTGCACGTCTACCGGCCCGACGTTGTATCCCAAGCGGTTTCGTTCTGGCGCGCCGTGCAGACCCGGGTCTGGCGCGGCAGGCCCGATCCGACGCGCGACTCCCGCGCCGAGTATCACGCGACGGCGATCGCACACGTCGTCAGCATGCTGCGCGAACAGGAGGAGGGCTGGCGATCCTGGTTCGAAGAGGAAGGCATCGAGCCGATGGAAGTCTCGTACCCGGTTCTATGGCGCAACCTCACTCAGATCGTCGGCACCATCCTCGAGGCGCTCGGGCAGGATCCGGGGATCGCGCCGGCCCCTTTGCTGGAACGCCAGGCCGATCAACGCTCCGATGAATGGGTCGACCGCTACCGGGCCGACGCGGAAAGGCAGGGGCTCCCGACATGAC
>DASQCE010000555.1:0-3852 GCA_035634855.1 Mycobacterium sp. | reverse complement strand
GACGAGGTTTGCTGAGCACGAAGTCGTGGTCCCGTTGGTGGTCATCAGCGAACTGGAAGCCAAGCGGCATCACCACGAGCTTGGCTGGTTCGCGCGGCAGGCACTGCGGATGTTCGATGATCTGCGGCTCGAGCACGGCCGGCTGGATCAGCCGATTCCCGTTGGGACGCAAGGGGGAACACTGCACGTCGAGCTGAACCACAGCGATCCGACGGTGCTGCCCGCCGGCTTCCGGACCGAGACGAACGATGCCCGGATCCTGACCTGCGCGGCCAACCTTTCCGCCGAGGGCAAGCGAGTCACGTTGGTCAGCAAGGACATTCCGCTGCGGGTGAAGGCAGGCGCGGTCGGCCTGTCCGCCGACGAATACCACGCCCAGGACGTCATCACGTCCGGCTGGACCGGCATGGACGAGATCGAGGTTTCGCCAGACGCGATCGACACGCTGTACGCCGATGGTGAGATCGACCTGGAGGCCGCATGTAATCTCCCGTGCCACACCGGGATTCGGCTCCTGGGCGGCAGCTCGCATGCCTTGGGCCGGGTCAACCCCGAGAAGCGGGTCCAGCTCGTCCGCGGGGACCGCGAGGTGTTCGGGCTGCGGGGCCGCTCCGCCGAACAGCGGGTGGCGCTGGACCTTCTGCTCGACGAGTCGATCGGCATCGTGTCGCTGGGTGGCAAGGCAGGCACCGGCAAGTCCGCGCTCGCGCTGTGCGCGGGCCTAGAGGCGGTGCTGGAACGTCGCACCCATCGCAAGGTCGTTGTGTTCCGGCCGCTGTACGCGGTCGGCGGGCAGGACCTCGGCTACCTGCCCGGCAGCGAGAGCGAGAAGATGGGCCCGTGGGCGCAGGCCGTCTTTGACACGCTCGAAGGCCTCGCCAGCCCGGCGGTACTGGAAGAAGTGCTATCCCGCGGCATGCTCGAGGTGCTGCCGCTGACCCATATCCGCGGCCGCTCCCTGCACGACTCTTTCGTGATCGTCGACGAGGCGCAGTCGCTGGAACGCAACGTGCTGTTGACCGTGCTGTCCCGGCTGGGTGCCGGATCGCGGGTCGTGCTCACCCACGACGTCGCCCAGCGCGACAACCTGCGGGTGGGACGCCATGACGGCGTCGCCGCGGTGATCGAGAAGCTCAAGGGCCACCCGCTGTTCGCGCACATCACGCTGCTGCGCAGCGAGCGCTCGCCGATCGCGGCCCTTGTCACCGAGATGCTCGAAGAAATCAGCCCGGGGGCGCTTCCGTAGTGATTTCGGCGCGCTAACGTGCGCTCAGCGCACGTATCCGCGCCGAAATCGCAGCCCGGTAGGCTGCTTGGGTGCCGAAGCGACCCGACAGCCAGGCCTGGCGGTATGCCAGAACCGTCCTCGGCGTGCTCGCGGCCGCTGCGGTGCTGATCGTCGGCGGGCTGACCGGTCACGTCCGCAAAGCCGGCGCGGAGATCGTCGATTGCGCACAGGCCAAGTGCGTGGCGCTGACGTTCGACGACGGTCCGAGCCCGTACACCGACCGACTGCTGCAGATCCTCAACCAGAACGACGCCAGGTCGACGTTCTTCCTCATCGGCAACAAGGTCGCGGCCAACCCGGCGGGCGCCAAGCGCATCGCCGACGCGGGCATGGAGGTCGCCAACCACACGTGGGAACACCCCAACATGACCACAATCCCGCCTGAGGACATCGGCAGCCAGATCTCCAAGGCCAACGACGCCATCCAAGCCGCAACAGGCCAGCGGCCCAAGCTCCTTCGCACCGCAGGCGGGCTGATCAACGACAACGTGCTGGCGGCCGCCAAGCAGCAGGGCATGGCCGACATCAATTGGGATGTCATCCCTTTCGACTGGGTGAACGACTCCAACACCGCCGCCACCCGCTACATGCTGATGACGCAGATCAAGCCGGGCTCGGTGGTGCTGTTCCACGACACGTATTCCAGCACCGTGGATCTGGTGTACCAGTTCATCCCGGTGCTGCGGGCCAACGGCTATCACTTGGTGACCGTGAGCCAGCTCCTTGGGCCCCGCGAACCGGGCAGCTCCTACGGCAGTCGGGACAACGGGCCGCCGGCCAACGACATCACCGACATTCCGCCCGCTGAGATCCCGCAGCTGCCGAACACGCCGTCGCCCAAGCCGATGCCGAACTTCCCGATCACCGATATCCCTGACCAGAACTCGGGCGGACCGAACAACGGCGCCTAGCTGCGCGTACGGCTGAGGAGACCAGGTTGGGCACCGAGACGGCGTTCGTGCTCACCGTTCTGGTGTTGTGCTATGCGGTCGTCTCGGCGCTGGTGAAGCGGTGGTACATCGCTCCCGCTCTGATTTTCGTCGCGTTCGGAATGACGTTGGGCCCCTTCGGGTTCGGGGTGATGGACGTCGGGTCCGACACGCAGAGCTTCACCGTACTGGCCCAGCTGGCGCTGACTGTGATCCTGTTCAACCAGGCCGCCATGCTCGATCTACCGTCGGTGGTGCGACGCGGCCACGTCACGTTCCGGCTATTGGTGATCGGCATACCGTTGTCCATCGTCCTGGGCACCGTGGTCGCGCTATTGGTGATGCCGGTGATGCCGCTGTGGGAGGCGGTATGCCTTGCCGCCATCGTGGCGCCGACGGAAGTGGCGCTGATCGACGCGCTGCTCGACGACCACCGCATTCCTGCGCGTGTCCGGCACGCGATGTCGGCCGAGAGCGGCTGCTACGACGGGTTTGCGTTGGCGGCGATGCTGGCCGCCGTGGCGCTGGCCTCTGAGCAGAACGACCCGGATCCGGGTCGGTGGGGATGGTTCGCCGTTCGCACCGAAGTGGTCTCTCTGGTCGTCGGCCTCGGCATCGGCGTGATCGGTGGCCTGGTGATCGTGCGGTCCCGCCAGCGCGGATGGATGAGCGATACCTGGGCCCAACTGGCCACCCTCGCATTGGCGTTGGTCTGCTTTGAAGTCGGAGAGCGGATGCACGGCAGCGGATTCGTCGCCGCGTTCGCTGGCGGGCTGGCGTACTCGATGATGGTGCGACGGGCGGGGGCGCAGATACCATCGCAGGTGACCGACGCGGCCGGTCAGCTGCTGGAGTTGATGGTGTTCGCGATGTTCGGTTGTTATGCCGTGTTCGTGGGCTGGCGCGACGCGGATTGGCGGGTGGTGCTTTTCGCCGTCGTTGCGCTGTTGTTGGTGCGCCTGGTCGCGGTGTCGGCCGCGCTGGTCGGCAGCGATCTACCGGCCCGCAGCAGGCTGTTCATCGGCTGGTTCGGGCCTCGCGGGATCGGCACCCTGGTCCTCGGGCTGTTGATGATCGAGCGCGGCGAGATCCAGCAGTCCGCCATGATCACGCAGGCGGTCGTCGTCACCGTGACGGTCAGCCTCGTCGTGCACAGCCTGACCACGCCGTTCGGCATTCGGCTGTGGCCTGCCCCGTCGCCGGAGAAGCCGGAGAAGATGCTGAACTAGCGGCGGCGGCCGCTCCGAACCAGGAACCACCCCGCGGCTGCCGCGCCGCCCAACGCCACCACCCGATCGGCCCGGTCGGCCGTGGTCAGGTCGAGCAGCGAGACCAGCCCCAGCATCGCGAAGCCTGTGCACAACGCGGGTTGGCTGGTCGCCGTCGTCACCAATGCGGCGTGGTTCGGACTTGCCAAGAGGTTGTGGTCGACGGGCACCGATCCTCCTTCGGTTGCTTGACCTGCACGGGCGGGCTTGACGCTAATTCGCTCAAGACCGTTGAGGAATAGGGTGTTTCCCTATTCCTGAGCCGCTCTCAGGTCTTGCCCATGTGACGGCCGAGTTCGGCACGCGACTTGATGCCCAGCTTGCGGTAGATCCGGGCCAGATTCGCCTCGACGGTCTTCGGGCTGAT
>DASQCE010000554.1:0-4256 GCA_035634855.1 Mycobacterium sp. | reverse complement strand
TTCTCGGCGGCGGTGCTCGGCGGTATCGGCAACCTGCGCGGCGCTCTGCTGGGCGGTCTGCTGCTGGGCATCATGGAGAACTACGGCCAGGCCGTGTTCGGCACCCAATGGCGCGACGTGGTGGCCTTCGTGCTGCTGGTTCTGGTGCTGCTGTTCCGGCCAACCGGGATACTCGGTGAAAGCCTCGGGAAGGCACGAGCATGAGCGGCAAGCGAGGAGCCGAAGGCGGATCGCGCACCAGCACCGCGCTAGCGCCCGGCGACCGCCTGCGGGAGTGGTGGGACGGCCTGTCGCGCGTGCAGAAGTGGGGCTTCGGCATCCTGCTGTTCGGCGCCCTGGCGCTGCTGCCGGTGTACACGCCGCCGTTCCTGGACACGCCCGGCATCAGCTTCGGCGGCACGATGGCCCAGTTCGCCATGGTCGCGATCATCGCGATCGGGCTGAACGTGGTCGTCGGCCAGGCCGGCCTTCTCGACCTTGGCTATGTCGGGTTCTACGCCGTCGGCGCGTACACGGTCGCGCTGCTCACCAGCCCGGACAGCCCGTGGAACAAGCTGAGTCCGACCGGGGCCTTCAGCGCCCCGTGGGCGTGGCTGTCCTGTGTGCCCCTGGCGATGGCGATGACCGCTCTCGCCGGACTCATCCTCGGCTTTCCCACGCTCCGGCTGCGTGGTGACTACCTGGCGATCGTCACGCTGGGATTCGGCGAGATCATCCGGCTGCTGGCCGACAACCTCGCCGACGTCACCAACGGCCCGCGCGGCCTCAATCGTGTGGCCTTTCCGCGGCTGGGGGAGAGTGAGAAGCTACCCGAAGGTGTGTTCTCCAACGGGAACTCGGCGGGCCACACCAATTACGGAACCTGGTGGTTCTGGCTGGGTTTAGTGCTCATCGTCGGCATCCTGCTGCTCGTCGGCAACCTCGAACGCAGCAGGGTGGGCCGCGCGTGGGTCGCCATCCGCGAGGACGAGGACGCCGCGGAAGTGATGGGCGTCAACACCTTCCGGTTCAAGCTGTGGGCATTCGTGATCGGCGCGGCCATCGGCGGGTTGTCCGGCGCGCTGTACGCAGGCCAGGTGCAGTACGTCGCGCCGCCGACGTTCAACATCATCAACTCGATGCTGTTCCTGTGCGCGGTGGTTCTCGGCGGGCAGGGCAACAAGCTCGGCGTGATCTTCGGTGCGTTCGTCATCGTCTACCTGCCGAATCGGTTGCTCGGTGTGCATTTCCTCGGCATCAACCTCGGCGACCTGAAGTACCTGTTCTTCGGCCTGGCGCTGGTG
Source organism: Mycobacterium sp. (assembly GCA_035634855.1). Taxonomy (GTDB): domain Bacteria; phylum Actinomycetota; class Actinomycetes; order Mycobacteriales; family Mycobacteriaceae; genus Mycobacterium. The sequence goes on along the minus strand of DASQCE010000554.1, from coordinate 2,973 downwards.
GTCATGATGATCTTCCGGCCCGAGGGTCTGTTCCCGGCCCGCCAGCAGCTGCTGGCATACGGCAAGGCCGCACGTGACCTACTGCGCTCCGACGAGAAGGAGCCGGCCCGATGAGCATCGAGGAACTGGCAGGCGTTCACCGGGAGATCCACGCCGCTGAGGGTGAAATCCTGTTGGAAACAAAGGATTTGACGGTGCAGTTTGGCGGGCTCGTGGCGCTGGACTCGGTCACCTTCAACATCCGCCGTGGTGAGATTCTCGGCTTGATCGGACCCAACGGCGCGGGCAAGACCACCTGCTTCAACGCGATCACCGGTGTATACCGGCCGAGCTCGGGGTCGGTGCTGTTCGACGGCGCGCCGCTGGGCCGGATCAAACGTCACCAGATCACGCGCAAGGGCATCGCCCGCACATTCCAGAACATCCGGCTGTTCGGCGAGATGACCGCGCTGGAGAACGTCATGGTCGGGACCGACGCGCGGCATCGGACGTCGGTGCCCGGCGCACTGGTTCGCTCACCCCGGCACCGCCGCGAGGAGCATTCCGCGGTCGAAAGGGCAGCGGCCCTGCTGACTTTCGTCGGGATCGCGCATCGCGGGGAGGAGAAGGCCAAGAATCTGCCCTACGGCGATCAGCGCCGCCTCGAGATCGCCCGCGCGCTGGCGACCGAGCCCAAACTGCTGTGTCTCGACGAGCCGGCGGCCGGGTTCAACCCGAGCGAGAAGGCCGCGCTGATCGAGCTGATCCGCAAAATCCGCGACGACGGCTACACGGTGCTGCTCATCGAACACGACATGCGGTTGGTGATGGGGGTGACCGACCGGATCGTTGTGCTGGAGTTCGGCCGCAAGATCGCCGACGGCCTGCCGCACGAGATCCGCGAGGACCCGAAGGTCATCGCCGCCTACCTGGGGGTGCCCGACGATGACGTCAACTGACGACCGCCCGATCCTGCTCGAGGCCCGCGATGTGGTCGTCCACTACGGCCGCATCAAGGCGCTGCACGGGGTGTCGCTGGTGGTGCACGACGGCGAGTTGGTGACACTGCTGGGCTCCAACGGAGCGGGCAAAACCACGATGATGCGGGCGATTTCGGGATTGCGCCGATTGACGTCGGGCTCGGTGTGGTTCGACGGACAAGACGTCACCGGCGTCAAGGCGCATAAGCGGGTGGCCGACGGTCTCATCCAGGCGCCGGAGGGCCGCGGCGTCTTCCCGGGGATGACGGTCAGGGAGAACATCGAAATGGGTTGCTATGGGCGCAAGTTCGCGTCCAAGGCCGAACACAACGAACGCCTGGACTGGGTGCTTGAGACGTTCCCGCGGCTGGCCGAGCGCAAGAACCAGGTCGGCGGCACGCTGTCCGGCGGCGAGCAGCAGATGCTGGCGATCGGTCGCGCGCTGATGGCCCGACCGAAAGTGCTGCTGCTCGACGAACCGTCGATGGGCCTGGCGCCGATGGTGATATCGCAGATCTTCAAGATCATCGCCGAGATCAACTCGCAGGGCACCACGGTGCTGCTCGTCGAGCAGAACGCGCAGCAGGCGCTCAGCCGTTCCGACCGCGCCTACATCCTGGAGACCGGTGAGGTCACCAGAGAGGGCAACGCGCGAGAGTTGTTGGCCGACGACAGCATCCGCGCGGCCTACCTCGGCGTCGCCTAACTCGCCGAAACTACGGTTTCGGTCACGTCGACGTCGTGCGCGCTTCGAGCGCGTCGAGCACCTCGACATGCTCCGGTGGGACGCCGATGCGCATCACGACATCGTCGCCGACCGATTCGAACTCGAACGTGAAGAACGAGCAGCACTCGCTTTCCCGGCGGGCCAGATCGCGCGCGGGTGCCTCGACGATGCTCCGAAACACGACATCCAGTCGTTGCGGCTGCCGGCGCTCCGCCCGCACGACGAAGGCGAACAAGTCGTCGAACTCGGCCACCCGCAGCGGACGCTCAGCGGTCGGCAGCGTGCACGCGTCCGGCGCCCAGTCGTCGGGGATCGCCATACACCGACGATAGCCCCTAGCGTGACGACCGCATCCGCTCCCACGGCCAAGTCATCAGCGCCCAGACGATGGATACCAGCGTGGCCGCGATGACGACGTACCACGGCCACGGGCCCATCACATCGAGCAGAGACGCGGTGGAGGGTTTTCGGTTGAGGAAGCCGTAGTTGCTTCCGGCAATCCTGTTGAACGTAAACGTAACCGTCGCCCACGCCAGGGTGACGACGACCGCGAGCCGAAAGCTGCGCCAATTGGGCCGCATGCCACGGCCCCAGGTGAGGTAGATGGCGGCCCAGACGACGAGTAGGTGAATGGCCCAGAATGCCAGGAACTGGTAGTGCGGGAAATCGGGGCTCTGCAGCGCGGGCGATATCAATGCCTGTGTGCTCAGCACCAGCCCCCAGTAATACGTGAGTGCGTACGCCCACTGCTTCTGCGACCACAACGCGTACGCGGCGACGACGGTCGCGAGGTCGGTCAGCTGCAGTGGTACCGAGCTTTCGATCGTCGGCGGGGTGAGGACGTAGACCAGGATCGCGGCGTAGATCACCGCGGTCGCCGCCCCGAGCATGCGGCCGAGGCGTTGAGCCTGCCGTTCGGACTGCCTGCGCCCGACCCACACCAGGAGCACGGCACCGATGACGAACACCGCGAGGACGCCCCAGTGCGAGGGGCCGTAGGCCGTGAACTGCCTAGCGAGCAACAATGACCGATGAACCGTGGCCGAATAGGCCTTGGTTGGCGGTGACGCCGACGGTGGCACCCTCGACCTGGCGGCCCGTCGCCTGGCCCCTCAGCTGCCAGGTCAGCTCGCAGACTTGAGCGATGGCTTGCGCGGGGATGGCCTCGCCGAAGCACGCCAAGCCACCGGAAGGGTTGACCGGGATGCGGCCGCCGATGGTGGTGGCGCCGCCGCGCAGCAGCTGCTCGGCCTCACCCTTCGGGCACAGTCCGAGGTGTTCATACCA
>DASQCE010000553.1:0-7736 GCA_035634855.1 Mycobacterium sp. | reverse complement strand
GGCCGGGCACGCCGGCTCTCCAAGCGCATCGGAACCATCGTCGCCTCCGCGATCGAGTTCGAGATCAAGGATCCCCCGTTGGCCTTCGTGACCATCACGGACACGAAGGTGACGGGCGATCTGCACGACGCGACGGTGTATTACACGGTGCGTGGTGAGACCTTGCAGGATGAACCCGACTACGCCGGCGCGGCAGCTGCGCTGGAACGCGCGAAGGGAACCCTGCGGACCAAGGTCGGCGCCGGCACGGGTGTGCGGTTCACGCCAACGCTGTCATTTGTCCTGGACAAGGTCCCCGACACCGCGGCCCACATGGAGGAGCTGCTGGCTCGGGCTCGCGCCGCTGATGAGGATTTGGCGAGAGTTCGGCAGGGTGCGAAGCCAGCGGGGGACGCGGACCCGTACCGTGTGACTGGGGTGGAGGGCGCCGGCGGGGAACTGGACGACACGCTAGACGCTGAAGGAACCGGTGACCGCGACAGACTCGACGACTGACGCCCCCGTGGTGGGCGAGCGCGTTGACGCGCGACAGGCCGCCGACCTGCTGGACGCGGCCGCCACCGTCAGCGTCGTCTGCCACGTATATCCCGACGCGGACACAATCGGCGCAGGTCTGGCGCTCGCGCTGGTGCTCGACCACGCAGGCAAGGCGGTCGAGGTGAGCTTCGCCGCACCGGCCGAGCTGCCGGAGTCCCTTCAGTCGCTGCCGGGTGGCCATCTGCTGGTTGGTCCGGACAGAATGCGCCGCGACCCCGATCTGGTCGTCACCGTCGACATTCCGAGCGTGAACCGGCTCGGTGCACTGAGTGTGCTCGCCGCGCCCGGCCGTGAGGTGCTGGTGATCGACCACCACGCCTCAAACCTTCTATTCGGCACCGCCAACTACGTCGATCCGTCGGCCGACTCCACCACCATGCTGGTCGCCGAGCTGCTCGACGCGTGGGGCAAGCCCATCGACGTCGGCGTCGCGCACTGCCTGTATGCGGGGCTGACCACCGACACCGGGTCGTTCCGGTGGGCCAGCGCCCGCGCGCATCGACTGGCAGCCCGGCTGCTGGAGCTCGGAGTGGACAACGCCTCGATCAGCCGCGCCCTGCTCGACACCCACCCGTTCGCGTGGCTGCCGATGTTGTCGCGTGTGCTGTCGTCGGCGCAGCTTCTGCCCGCCGCCGCCGGTGGTCGTGGGCTGGTCTATGCCGTTGTCGCACACCAGGAATGGACCAACGCGCGTCCTGAGGAAGTCGAAAGCATCGTCGACATCGTGCGCACCACCCAGCAGGCGGAGGTGGCGGCCGTATTCAAGGAGATCGAACCCGCGCACTGGTCGGTGTCGATGCGTGCGAAGTCCTATGACCTTGCAACGGTCGCCAGCGCGTTCGGCGGCGGCGGGCACCGCCTGGCCGCCGGTTACTCCGCGACCGGATCCGCTGACGACGTCGTGCAGGCGCTGTATACCGCTCTTGGCTGAGCCGGAGCCGGATGGCTTGCCCGTCGCCCCGGCCACCGGTAGGCGCATCGCCGCGTTGGCCTTCCCCGCGCTCGGAGTGCTGGCCGCCGAACCGATCTACCTGCTCTTCGACATCGCAGTCGTCGGACGGTTGGGCGCACTGCCGCTTGCCGGGCTGGCCATCGGCGGGCTCATTCTGAGCACGCTCAGCTCGCAGATGACCTTCCTGTCCTACGGCACCACCGCTCGCTCAGCGAGGTTCTTCGGGGCGGGCAACCGCACGTCGGCCGTCGGAGAAGGAGTGCAGGCCACCTGGCTTGCTATGGGCCTGGGCACGCTGATCGTCGTCGTGGTCGAGGCCGCCGCGGTGCCGTTGGTCTCGGTGTTGGCCGCCGGTGGCGACATCGCGGCAACAGCGTTGCCGTGGGTCCGCATCGCGATCGTGGGCGTGCCGGCGATCCTGGTCTCGGCGGCGGGCAACGGCTGGATGCGCGGCGTGCAGGACACCGGACGCCCGCTGCGCTATGTCGTCGCGGGGTTCGCGGTGTCGGCGGTCCTGTGTCCGCTGCTGGTGTACGGCTGGCTTGGCATGCCGAGGCTGGAGGTCGCCGGCTCGGCCGTCGCGAACCTGGTGGGGCAATGGGTGGCTGCTCTGCTCTTCCTTCGCTCGCTGCTCGCCGAGCGGGTGCCGTTGCGGATCCAACCGGAGGTGCTACGGGCCCAGGTCGTCATGGGTCGCGATCTGGTGCTGCGCACGATGGCGTTCCAGGCCTGCTTCGTATCGGCGGGCGCCGTCGCCGCCCGGTTCGGCGCGGCCGCCGTTGCCGCCCACCAGGTGGTGCTGCAGTTGTGGAATTTCCTTGCGCTGGTGCTTGATTCGCTGGCGATCGCCGCGCAGTCCCTGGTGGGGGCCGCGCTGGGTGCCGGACAGCTGGCGCACGCCAAGTCGGTCGCATGGCGGGTGACGATATTTTCGACCCTGGCCTCCGGCGTGCTGGCCGGGGTCTTTGCCGTCGGGGCTTCGGTGTTTCCAAACGTATTCACCGACGACCGCTCGGTGCTCGACGCCATCGGGGTGCCGTGGTGGTTCATGGTGGCCCAATTACCGGTCGCCGGAATCGTTTTCGCGCTGGATGGGGTGCTGCTCGGCGCTGGGGACGCGAAGTTCATGCGCAACGCCACCCTGATCAGCGCGTTGGTCGGGTTCCTGCCGTTGATCTGGCTTTCGCTGGTGTTCGGCTGGGGTCTACTCGGCATCTGGTCAGGCTTGAGCACATTCATGGTGCTGCGGCTGGCGTTCGTCGGCTGGCGTGCGTTCTCCGGTCACTGGCTGGTGCCTGGCACCTCCTAGCACTTACCGAGCGCGGGCGATCGCAGCCCAGCCGTATTCATTGGTCTTCACCTGAACGTCGTTGAAGCCCGCCGCCGCCAACCGCTCGCCCAGCGTGGCGGGGTCGACGGGGTTATAGGTGTCGCCGTCGTGGTGCGCCTTCAGCTCGTCACTGCCCAGGCTGTCGCTGGCTACCAGCGCTGCACCTGGCCGCAGCACCCGCGCCACCTCCGCGAACAGGCGGTCCTGCAGTTCGGCGGTCGGAACATGGTGCAGCATCGTGAAGCACGCCGCGCCGGAGAAGCTGTCGTCGGTGTACTGAAGTGACGTGGCGTCGCCGTGAACGATCTGGACGGACGGCACATCCGCGAAGCGGTCCACCAGCATGGCCGCGAGCTCGTCGTCGATCTCGACCGAGGTGAGCCGCGGCACAGACTGGCTAAGCACGTCGGTGGTTGCGCCGTAACCGGGTCCGACCTCAAGCACGTCGTCACCGAGATCGGTCTCGCCCAACGCCCAGGGCAGGATGACCTCTCGTATCGCCTGCCGCCATTCGTCGCTGCCGCATGCCTCATGCGCTTTGTTCATGAAACCAGCCTATGAAAGTTCAGCGCACCCGCGGGCATTTACTTGCCTCGGTACGAAGCGCTGTTTCTTGCGAATGCAGGCAAGACGATAGCCCGGACAGGCATGGGACGAGGACTTTATCGGACCGCCCGCCGTGGACGTCGCGATCGATGTGGCCGCTGAACATGGCTATCCGAACACCTCGCTCGCGAAGATCGCCGTCCGGGCCGACCCCCTCGACCATGCGATACGGAGGTAGTCGTGATCGCGACCGAGCGCACGCCACAGCAGGAGCGAGCCGCGTTGCGCGCCGCGGGGGAGAACCCTTGGCTGGCGCTGATCGCGCCGGCGTTGCTCACCGTGCCGTTCCTTGCCTACCACGCGATAAGTCAGCGCCGTATCGACATGCTGGCACTGTTCACGCTCGCGGCGATCGTGGTGGGAACGGCGACGTCGCCGGTCACCGGCGATCCCCGCACGCTCCTGGTCCGCGACAGCTGGATTTTCGGGCCTTGGGCCTGTGGGTGCTGGCCACGCTGTTCACACAACATCCCTTCATCCGCACCACTTCTCGAACGATCGTCGCCGTGAAGGTCGGTGAGGAAGGCTATCGACAGTGGGATGCCCGCTGGGACAATGACTGTCGCTTCCGCAGCTGGCTACGGATGCTGACCGCGGTGTGGGGCATGGGCTTCACGTTGGACGCGCTGATGCGCGTTCTGCTCGCCTATACCATCCCGATCGATTCGGTACCGCTGGTGAGCACCGTGCAATGGTTGGTCGTCCTCGGCGGCCTGGTGACCTTTCACATCGCCTACATCACCAAACATGGACCGAAAGCCTGAGCCACCGCTAGCGCACCTGTGCGCGGCCCCGCTGTAGCACCGCGTCGCGGTTGGCGGCGATGTCGTCGCCCGTTGCCGAGTTCATCCACTTCTTCGCCGACATCGCCTCGATCCACAGTCCGGCGTCGGTCTGGGCGCCATCGATGCGGTGGTAGGACGTCAGCAGCGCGCGCACCGCGTGCTGGTTGTTGCCGACGATCGATGCCGCGACCCGCCGCGCCGTCGGCAACAGCTCGTCGTGTGGCACCACCTCGGTGACCAGCCCGGCACGCAGCGCGTCGGTGGCCGACAAATAGTCACCCGTCAGGCTCATCCGGCGGGCTATGCCGATGCCGGCCTTCTGCGGCAGCCGCACCGACAGCCCCCAGGTGGGAAGCAGCCCCACCCGGGCGTGGGTGTCGGCGAAGCGGGCCTGCTCGGAGGCGATCAGGATGTCGCAGTACAGCGCGAGCTCGAGCCCGCCCGTCACGGCCGCGCCGTTGATGGCGCCGATCACGGGCTTGGTCATCGGCGGCCACTGCGGCGAGATATCCGGCAGCTGCGACGAATCGCCCAGCTCCTTGAGGTCCAGGCCCGCGCAGAACACCGGGTCGGTGCCGGTGACGATGACGACGTCGACGTCGTCATCGGCCTCCGCATCGCGCAGCGCGCCGAAGAAACGCCTGCGGAGCTCGGCCGATAACGCGTTGCGGGACTGTGGCCGGTTCAGCGTCAGCGTGCGCACCCGGTCTTGCGTGTCGATGAGCAGGATGTCGTCAGCCATGAGAGCAACCTATCGTGGCGGTATGTGCCGAAACATCACGGAGCTGCGCGGCCTGGAACCGGCGGCGACCGCCGAGGAGATCGAGGCCGCCGCGCGCCAGTACGTCCGTAAGGTCAGCGGCATGACCCGGCCGTCGGGTGCCAACATCGAGGCCTTCGAGACCGCGGTCGCCGAAGTCACCGCAGTCACCACCCGGCTGCTGGCCGGCCTCGCGCCACGACGGCAACCGCCGAAGACCGTGCCTCCGCTGCGGAAGCCGGAAGTGGTAGCGCGGCTGAAGGCCGGAGCCGCGAAACCGGCGACATCAAACACTGCATGACGACGACACTGACGCAGCCGGCGCTCAAGGAGTGGAGCGCGGCGGTGCGCGCGTTGCTCGACGGCAGGCAGACCGTGCTGCTGCGCAAGGGCGGCGTTCACGAAAAGCGCTTCGCTGTAACGGCTTCACGCTTCCTGCTGTTTCCGACCGTCGCACATAGTCACGCCGAGCGGGTGCGGCCCGAACACCGTGACCTGCTCGACCCGGCGGCAGCCGACAGCACCGTAGACGCCCTGGTTATCCGCGCGGGCGCCAAAGTCGTTGCCGCCGTTGAGGTCAACCGGCCCGAGGCTCTTGACAAGATCGCGTCCATGCACATCTGGACAGCCGAATCGGTTCGGGCCGACCGGCTCGACTTCCGGCCCAGGCACCGGCTCACCGTGCTGGTCGTACAAGCGAGCCCGCTAGTCGAGCCTGTTCGACTGGCCCGCACACCCGAGTATGCGGGCTGCAAGAGCTGGGTTCCGTTGCCGGTCGCACCGGCCTGGGCGGACCCGGTGCACGACGACGCCGCGCTGCAGGAGATCGCCGAGCGCGTGCGCAGCTCAGTCGGTTGACGGCGGCCGCGGTCCCGCGGGCAGCACGAGCCTCGAGGTGCCGCCATCGCCGAGGTGCACGGTGTGCGTGGCCGCCGCGAGCCGCCGCCCGTTGATCAGTGGCTCGCCGGTGCCGAGATTGCGAGCGAACCGCGGGTGCGACCCGCCTGCGATCAGCACCCGGATGCGCGAACCGGCGGGGAAGCGGTGGGCGATCGCGTCGAGTTCGATGCGAACGTTATGCGAATCCGGTGTCGCACAAAGATATCCGTCGCTGACATTGCGGGAACGGCCCCGCGCATCCAACTCGCTGATCCGGACGAACAGGTCGTTGTAGGTGTTGTCGCACGAGTGCGAGAGCGCAAGGAGTGGGGTTCCGACGGCGTAGAGGTCCGCGGGCAGCGGGGCACCGGTGAAGGTCAGTACATCGGCGCGATGGGCGAGCTGGGTGTCGTTGCGGTAGCCGCCGTCCGGTGACAACAGCCGGCCGCCGACCGTGGGCGTCGGATCGGCGGGGTAGTAGGTGAACGTCGATGCGGGCGCGTCCTGATCTGGCGCGGTGGCGCCGAGATGGCCCGCCGGCCGTAGATACAGCACGTGCTCGGGCATCGCGGGCGGCCAGTTGTTCAGGTCCCGCCATCCGTGCCCGTCGATGTGGATCCGCACCGGTTTGCGTCTCACCCTGCGAGACCCCGCCAAATGAGTGTCCAACCAGCCCAACGATTCTCGGACGACCGTCGGCGCCGCCTTGGTCATCATCTGCGCGTGGCTCCACGGTCCGATCGTGACGGCGACCGGCACCTCGCGCTCACGCAGACGTCGGTACTGCGCCAGCGTCTGCTCGAGAAACAGATCCTGCCATCCGCCGAACAGCAGCACCGGAATCTGTGTGCGCTCCAGCGCCTGATGCAGCTGCAGAGGAGCCCAGTGCGGGTCGTCGTGCTCGGGATGCTCGAGCCAGGACTCGTACCACGGCGCGCCGGTGCCGAGCAGTGCCCGTCCCGCCTCGCCGACGGGCAGCACGCTTGTAGCTCGGGCCACCGCCCGTCGCGCCTGAACCTGACGGACGATGGCGCGGATGCGACCCGGATCTTCCTGGTGGGCGATCATGTCGGACCAGCCGAGGAAATCGTTGAGCCCGAACGAACCGGTACCCCAGCGCGGCGCGCTGAGATCGTGCGGGCCGACGGTGATGACCGCGGCCTTCATCTCCGGCGGTGGATCGGTCAGCAGGGCCCACTGGGTGAAGCCAAGGTAGGAAATTCCGACAGTGGCGAATGAGCCGGTAAACCAAGCCTGGTCGCGCAGCCAGGCGGCCGTGTCGGCGCCGTCGGCGATTTCGTGGACCATCGGGCTGAACTCGCCACCGGAACCGAACGTGCCGCGAACACTTTGCACAACAACGTGGTAACCCCGCGATGCGTAAACATCGGCGAACAACACCGAAAACGGCCACCCCCGGCCATAAGGACCGCGGGCCAGGAGCGTGCCCGCCGGATTTGAGGTGTGCGGCTCGTAGTGGTCGGCGATCAATTCAACCCCGTCGCGCATAGGCGTGCGCAGGCCTCGGTGCACCCGGTAGTCGGTGGTGTGCGGCGGCAGCTTCAGGAGGCTGCTGACGGCGCGGCCTGCGTAGTTCTTGATCCTTGAGCGAAGCGGTGACGACGGAGCGGCGGTTGATACTGCGGTCACCTAACAAAGGCTACGCAGGCGGACGACCGAGACGGTGCTGTCCACCCATGGCATCACCGACCCGCCAAACGAGATTCCCGCCGATCAGCTGGCCAAGTGCCCGTAACGGCTAGTACTTGTAGTAGTTGCTGAGCTCACGGCCGCGCTGCAGATTGGTCTGCAGGCAGTCCACGTCGTCGGCGGCGTAGATCGGCGAGTAGAACAGCGTCTGCTGGATGACGCCGTAGCTGGTCTGGT
>DASQCE010000552.1:0-2031 GCA_035634855.1 Mycobacterium sp. | reverse complement strand
CTTGCCGTCGGTGTCCAGCGTCATGAATCGAAACGTCGCGTCGACCAGCGGGTTGACCACGGTCAGGTTCAGGTTGTGACGCTCGGCGATCGCACCCCAGTAATCGACACTCGCGCCGCCCAGCGGATCGGCGCCGATGCGGATGCCTTCAGCGCGGATGGCGTGCACATCGACGACGCTGGGCAGGTCGTCGATGTAGGCGTCCATGTAGTCGTAGCGCTGTGCGGTCGGCAGCGCGCGGGCCAAGGGCACCCGTTTCACCGCCTTCAGCCCGTCGCGCAGGATCTCGTTGGCGCGTTTGGCGATCACGCTGGTGGCGTCGGTGTCGGCGGGTCCACCGTTGGGCGGGTTGTATTTGAACCCACCGTCGCGCGGGGGGTTGTGCGACGGAGTGACCACGATGCCGTCGGCCAGGTCACTATCGCGGCCGCGGTTGAACCTCAGGATCGCGTGGCTGACCGCCGGCGTCGGGGTGTAGCGGTCGGCCGAATCGATCATCGCCACAACGTCGTTGGCCGCCAGCACCTCCAGCGCCGACGCCCACGCCGGCTCGGACAGCGCATGGGTGTCGCGGCCGATGAACAGCGGCCCGGTGGTGCCCTGTGCGGCCCGGTACTCGGCGATCGCCTGCGTGGTGGCCAGGATGTGCGCTTCGTTGAACGCCGCGTCCAGGCTCGACCCGCGGTGGCCGGACGTGCCGAACGCCACCTGCTGATCCACGTCGTCGGGGTCGGGCTGTTTGGTGTAGTACGCCGTCACCACATGCGCGACATCGATAAGGTCTTCGGCTTGTGCCAGCTGTCCGGCACGGGGGTGGGCCGCCATGGTTACCGATTCTGCTCCCCGCAGATATGGCGGTGTCCTGCAGTCGGGTGAATTGCCGCCATACTTTGCGTCATGCTCGGTCACGACGGCCGCGAACTGGCGGCGATCTTTGTCGGCGGAGCGCTGGGCACCGTCGCTCGCGCGGGCCTGGGGACGTTCGCCGCGCCCGATCACCGACGCCTCCGCCTCGACGGCGGTTGACAGCAGCACTCGCCAACCCTGCGCGGCGGCCTTGACCGATACGCGCTGAATCAGCGTCGACTTGCCGACGCCCGCGTCGCCGTGCAACAGCAGACTGCGGTGGTCGCTGTGGGTGCGAAGTGTCGCACCGGTTCTCCGCGGATGCTTGGGCCAGCAGCAGACGCCCTTCCCATTGCAGAGAACTATCTGATCGGGGCTCGACACCGGCATAGACCGTTTGTCGCCCGCTCCCGGCCGGTGCCGGCGACGACAGGCCGGGCATCGGTTCGAGCATCATGGAGGCCGTGCCCACGCCTCCGGAGTCGACCAAGATTCACTGACGCGGCCTGGCCACGCCAGTGCGAACTGCGCCCGGTACCAGCGCCGCTGTAGGCCGTCGGCGGCGGTTTCATGCAAGCACTGCAAGTACTGATGGATCGCCGAATCGAAACCCTGTTCGTGTAGCCCTGCCGCGCAGTTTGGGGCCGGTTGTCACAAACCGTGACAACGTGACGATCCTGAGACCGGTGCGAGAGCAGGAACACCGCACTGACCTGGGAGGCAGGTACTGTCAGCCCGACTCTGTCATCGGCTGCAGATCATCGCTGCTGAAAACGCGGTCGTTCGCTTAGCGGTTTCCTATTTCTCGTCGAGCAGGCGGAGGTCGGAAGGCTCGCGCAGGAGACCTTCGAGAATCTTGTTGCCCTCGGTGTTGTAGGGCTGGCGCATGTGCTCGTCCCACGCGGCGCGCGAGCGGAACATCTCGAGCATCACCCACGTGTCCGGGTCGTCCCGGGGCTGGACAAGGTGCATGAACACGCAGCCCGGCTCCTTGAGGGTGTTTTGCCGCATCGACTGCAGCTGCGCCTCAGCTTCGTCGAGCCGGTCGAGCCGAGGCTTGATGGTGACAACCAGGAACAGGGGTTTGTCCTGACCATCCCTGTCGCTCATGAGCCATTACCTTCCACTGGAGGACCGTCACCGGACGTCATCGCCCCCCCGGAATGGGAACCGCGATGGAATTTT
>DASQCE010000551.1:0-11344 GCA_035634855.1 Mycobacterium sp. | reverse complement strand
TTCTCGTAGGGCGAGTAGGACTTCATGTAGTAGTAGACGTCCTTGTCGTCCAACGGGTTTCCCCACTCGTCCCACTCGGTGACGGTCAGCGGCAGCGACGGGTCAAGGATCGTCGTCAGCGCGTCTACGAACGGGACTGCGGCCAGGATGCCCGCGAACAGTTGAGGCGCCATGTTGGCGACCGCACCAACAAGCAGCCCGCCCGCGCTGCCGCCGAAGGCGACGAGGTTCTCCGGCCGGGTCACGTCGGTAACGACGAGATGTCTTGCCACCACGATGAAGTCGGTGAAGGTGTTCCTCTTCTCCAACAGCTTGCCGTGCTCGTACCACGGCCGGCCGAGTTCACCGCCGCCGCGCACGTGCGCGACGGCGAACACCACCCCACGATCCAGCAGCGAGAGCCGGGCAATGGAGAATCGCGGGTCCTCGCACGACTCGTAGGCGCCGTAGCCGTATAGCAGCGTTGGAGCTGGGTAGGGCACACCGGTGCGGTGAATGATCGAGATCGGCACCCGCGCGCCGTCGGGTGCGACGGCCCAGTCGCGGCGCTCGACGTACTCGTCGGGGTGATAGTCGCCGAGTACCGGCTGTTCACGTAACAGCGTGCGCTCGCCGGTGGCGAGGTCGATGTCATAGACGCGCACCGGAATGACGAACGACGTCGCGCCGATCCGCAGCTTCGGTGAGCTCCAGTTGGGATTGGCGGAAATGCCCGCCGACATCAACTCGGAGTCGAATGTGATGTCTTCGGGATGGCCGTAGTCGCCATCTGCGTAAATGGGCCACAGCTGGATCCGCGGCAGGGCCTCGCGACGGTAGCTGACCACAAGATGGCCTTCGAACGCGTCGACAGAATCGAGTCGCACATCGTCGCGGTGCTCGATCAGTGTGCGAAAAGCGTTGGGATCACTGACCGGCGCCTCGACGAGCGTGAAGTTCTCTGCGCCGTCGTTGTGCAGGATGAGGAACCGGTCCTCACCGCCGATGACCGCGTGTTCGACGGAATACTCGACCAGCTCACGGCGCGGCCAGATCGTGGTGAACTCGGTCTGCCCGTCGGTGGCGTCGCCGTAGCGCATCTCGGTGGTGACCGCGCTACCCGCCGCGATGATGATGTACTTGCTGCTACGGGTACGGCCGATTGCGAGCCAGAACTTCTCGTCGGGCTCGTGGTAGACCCTTTCGGCGGGTAGCCCGGAGCCGAGGCGGTGCCGCCACACGGTGTCGGGGCGCCAGGCGTCGTCGACGGTGACGTAGTAGATCGTGTGATTGTCGGCGGCCCAGGTGGCGCCCGCGCCGATGTCGACGATTTGGTCTTCGTAGAGGGCACCCGTGCGCAAGTCCTTGAACCGCAACGTGTATCGCTCGTCGCCCTTGACGTCCACCGAGTAGGCCAGGATGTTGCCGTCGAGGCTGACGGTGGCGGCGCCGAGCGCGAAGAAGTCGTGCCCTTCGGCCTCGACGTTCTCGTCGAGCAGGATCTGCTCGCCGGGGATCTCGGTCTCCTCGTCGAGCTGTGGCGGCGTCCAGTCCCCGGGATCGATGACCGGGCAACGGCATTGCACGCTGTATTGCTTGCCCTCGAAGCTTCTGCCGTAGTACCACCAGTCGTCACGGCGGGTTGGCACGGACAGATCGGTTTCCTTGGTGCGCGCCTTTATCTCGTCGAAGATCTTTTGCCGCAGCGGCGCCAGGTCCTCCGTGGCGTATTCCGTGTAGTCGTTCTCGGCCTTCAGATAGTCGACGACTTCGGGGTTCGACTTGTCGCGCAGCCACTCATAGGGATCGATGAACACGTCGCCATGATGTTCCCGACGAGCGCCGACGCGTTTGGCTTCGGGCGGCTTCACGGCTTGATCCAATCGCTGAACTTGAGGCCTGAGATGCGTTCGTAGGCTTCGATATAGCGTGCGCGGGTGGCATCGACGATGTCGGGCGGCAGTGCGGGGGGTGGCTTGTCGCCATTGCGATTCCATCCGGACTCCGGACCGGTCAGCCAGTTGCGCACGAACTGCTTGTCGAAGCTGTTTTGGACGACACCCTCTTGCCAGTCGTCAGCACGCCAGTACCTGCTGGAGTCCGGCGTGAAGACCTCGTCGGCCAGCCGCAGGTTGCCGTCTTTATCGACGCCGAACTCGAACTTGGTGTCCGCGACGATGATTCCCTTCGTCAACGCGTGGTCGGCGCCCTGGATGTAGGTCTGCAGTGTGCGTTCGCGCAACTGGTTGGCCCTGACGGCCCCGACCAGATCGATCACGTCGTTAAATGAGATGTTCTCATCGTGTTGACCCAGTTCGGCTTTGGTGGCCGGGGTGAACAGCGGCTCAACGAACTTGCTGGCCTCGGACAGCCCCGGCGGCAGCGCGATACCGCACACCTTGCCGGTCTTCTGGTAGTCGATGAGCCCCGAGCCGGTCAGGTAGCCGCGGGCCACCGCCTCCACCGGCAGCATCTCGAGCTCCTGCACGACCAGCGCACGGCCGAGCAACTCTTGCGGAATGCGCTCATCGTCGGGTGGACCTGCGAGGTGGTTGGGCGCCTCGACGTAACCGAAGAAGAAGACGCTCATCGCGGTCAGGATCCGGCCCTTGTCGGGTATCTCGGAGTCGAGGATGTGGTCGTACGCGGAGATCCGGTCGGTGGCGACGAACAGCAGGTGCTCGTCGTCGATGCGGTACAGCTCGCGAACCTTGCCGCTGGCCAGATGTTGGTAGTTGGACAGAGCGGGGCGCATCGGGTCAGCCTATCTGCTGGGATCAAACCCATGACGTCGCGTTATCTGCCCTATGCCACCACCCCGTCCCGACTGGTCGCGCAGCTGATCAGCGACGTGGTGGTGATCGCCTGGACATCCATATGGGTGCTGGTCGGGATGGCGGTACACGCCGCTGTGGCGACCATCGCCGACGTCGGCCGCCAGGTCGAGAGCGGCGCGAACGGCGTCGCCGAAAACCTCAACACCGCTGGTGACCGCACGGGCGACTTCCCGCTCGTCGGCGATGCACTGAGCAAGCCCCTGCGCGCGGCCAGCGAGGCCGCGCTCGATATTGCAGGCGCCGGACACAGCTTGGACACCACGGCATCGTGGCTGGCGTGGGTGCTGGCCCTGGCGGTGGCCGCACCGCCTATCCTCTTCGTCGCTCTGCCGTGGCTGTACTTGCGCATTCGGTTCTTCCGTCGCAAATGGACGGCGTTGGCATTGGCGGCCACACCCGCCGGCGAGCAGCTGCTGGCGCTGCGGGCGCTGGCCAACCGGCCGCTGGCCAAGCTCGCGGCGATCAGCGGGGATCCCGTCGGCGCCTGGCGGCGCCAGGATGCCGTCGCGATCCACGGCCTGGCAGCCCTGGAGCTCCGCGCCGCCGGCGTACGACTCCGCCGCTAGAGCGATTTCGGCGTGCTCGGTAACGCTGAGCGACATTGATCACGCCGAAATCGCGCCGAGGGGAACCGAGCGGTCGTCGCGATCGTCCATCGAAGGTGCTGGACGAGTACTTGCGTCGCCAAGATGGCGTGCTGACCCTCGCTCAGGCTGTGCACTCGGGACTGAGCCGTCAAGCCGTGTATCGCAGAGTCAAGTCCGGCCATTGGCGAAGATGCGCGCCTGCTGTCTATTTCGCCGATGATCGACCGTTCACCGACGCCGCGCGGATTCGATCGACGGTCTGGGGCTATGGCAACCACGCTTCGGCAAGCGGTCTCACTGCCGCGTGGTGGCATGGCCTCACAAGGTTCGCCCCCGACATCGTCGAAGTCACAGTGCCGCGGGACAGCAATGGCCGTGCCCGCCCCGGGTCACGACTGCGGCGGAGAGACTTGCAGCCCGTGGACATCGTCGAGCGTAAGGGCCTGCAAGTGACGGCCCTGCCGCTGACGGTCGTCGAAGCGGCTGTTCGACATCGTGGAGGCACCGCGCTGATGGACTCGGCACTACAGCGCCACGTCGAGCTGCGCGAACTTTGGCGTGCGCACCTGCGCAACAAGGGCCGATACGGGTCTCCTACCGCGAGGCGACTACTGCAGGCCGCATCAGACGGTGCGCGATCGGAGGCCGAACGCCTGCTGGTCAAGCTGTTGCGCGACAACGACATGACCGGATGGAAGACGAACTATCCGGTGGGCGGATACAAGGTCGACGTGGCGTTTCCCAAGCAGAAGGTCGCCATCGAGACCGACGGCTGGGCGTTTCATACCAACCAGGAAGACTTCCAGAACGACCGTGAACGGCAGAACAAGATCATGCTGCTCGGCTGGCAGGTTCTACGGTTTACGTGGCTGGATCTAACCGAATACCCGCAGCGGGTCCTTGCCGTCATCCGATCAGCGACTTCGGCGTGATGAGTAACGCTCAGCGCGACTGAACACGCCGAAATCGCAGCAGCGATTCGATCGCCACGATGAGCCACGCCGCGAACGCGATCCAGAAGAACACCAACGACACATTCGTCAGCCACCGCCAGCCCGTTTCGACGGCCGTGGCATACGTGGCCGCCGAGTACATCCCGAGTGGGAACACCGCCGCCCACCACAGCCCGGGCGGAAGCTCGCGTCGCCTGCGGAAGCGTTGCAGCGTGACGCAAATCAGCAGCGGGATCCACGCCGTCGCAACGATCCACGTCACCACCGTCACCGGACGAACACTCTCCAGTCCAGCCTTATGGATGTGATCGCCCGCCAGCGTGGCGATCGCCGCCCCGCCCATCAGGATCCAGATGTCGGGCTGGAGCAACTCCGGCGCAGAAGAATCATCGATGGCCCGCCAGACAACCAGTCCCGTGATCGCCAGGTACACGCCGATCGCGACGGCCCAGAACAGCACCGCAAGAAAGACGATCTTCAGATCCGCCGTCACGATCGCCAATCCGGATGTCGCAACACTCGCCAACTCCCAGCCCCCGTGCGCGCGGTCGCGCAGGCCCACCCCGCGGTCGCGCCACATGCGTCGCGCCACCACCGGCGCCAACGAAAGCCAACCCTGCAACGCCATCGCCGCGAGCACCCACAGCACCACGCGGTGTTCGGCCAGTCGCGCCCCCACCACCGCGCAGGCGGCGATGTATGTGCACAGCCGAATCGCGACATCGAGATCGTTGAGATTCCATGACTCTCGTCGCCAGGCGGTGGCCGCGGCCGCGATCAGCGCCGGCAGCGCACCGCCCGCCAGCACGATCAACACATCGCTGACGACGCGAAACCCGTGATCCAAAGCCGCGATCGACACGATGCCGGTCGCCATGACCGCCGCGAACGTATCCGGTTTCACGTCCTCAGCTCGACCACCAGATGCCTGATACCGGTGTGGCGGTTGCTCCGGGTCCAATCCACCGGTTTGACCACCTCCACCGACGAGAAGCGGCCGAGCAATTCCTCGAACAGCACCCGCAGTTCGAGCCGGGCCAAGTTGGCGCCGAGGCAGTAATGCGCGCCCTGGCCAAAGCCCAGGTGCGGATTCGGCTTTCGTTCAATATCGAAGTAATCAGCGTCGGCGAACACCGTGGCGTCGCGGTTCGCCGACCCCTCCCACACCAGCACCTTGTCTCCGGGCGAGATCTGGTGCCCGCCGAGCGAAGCCTGCCTAGTGGCGGTGCGCCGCTTCGACGGCGACGGCGACGTCCAGCGCACCATCTCCTCGATCGCGGTCGGCAACAGCTCCAAATCCGAACGCAGCGCGGCCAACTGATCGGGATGTTCGGCCAATGCCAGCAGACCGCCCGCGACGGCGTTGCGCGTCGTTTCGGCACCCGCACTGAACAACAGGTTGAAGAACAGGTACACCTCGGCGTCGGTCACCGGAGTGTCCAGGCTGGCATTGGCGACCACCGAGAGCAGGTCATCGGTAGGAGCAGCCCGCTTCGACGCAATGAGTTCCTGGCCGTAGTTGTACATCCGCGAGCCGGCTTCCTCGATCGACAGCCGCGAGATGGACGCCTTGCGCGAGCCACCGAAGTCGAAGCTCGGCTCGATGGCCTCGAA
The DNA here is from genome assembly GCA_035634855.1 of Mycobacterium sp. Taxonomy (GTDB): domain Bacteria; phylum Actinomycetota; class Actinomycetes; order Mycobacteriales; family Mycobacteriaceae; genus Mycobacterium. The sequence goes on along the minus strand of DASQCE010000551.1, from coordinate 5,374 downwards.
TAGCCAATGTCGTTCGGACTCAGGAATTCCCAGCAGAATACAGATCATCTGCATCGGCAGCTCGGCGGCCACATCGACGACGAAATCGAACGCGTCGTCCGGAACAACCGAATCCAACAACCGCCGCGCCCGCGACCGCAGATCGTCCTCCACCCGCGTGATCATCCGCGGCGTAAGGCCGGAACTGACCAGCCGTCGAATTTCCGAGTGGCGGGGGTCGTCCATCATGTTGAGCACCTGTCCCGAGATGGACAGGTCCTGCAGCAGGGTTCCGCCGGACGGCCGGGAGCCGCCGGTCACCGACGAATAAGTCTGCGGATCACGAAACACCGCAAGGGTTTCGGCGTACGTCGCAACAGACCAGAAGCCCTCTCCGTCCGGGGTGTTCTCCGTGGCAGCGTGCCAGTACACCGGCGCCTCGCGCCGATGAACCTCGAACAGAGAGTGCGGAAACCCAGAAGCGAAGTTGTCCAGATCGGTGAAGTCGATCTCCGACAACCCCGATACTGAAGTCACAGGATTGCACCCGAGGTGTACTTGGCGGCCTCGGGATAGCGGCCCACCAACTCGTCGACCGCGTCGACCAGCCGGTCGACCTGATCGCCCGCGGCGCCCGTGAACGCCTGCTTGTCGGCCAGCGCAGCGTCAAGCGCCGCCCGGTCCAGCGGCAGCCGCGGATCGGCGGCCAGCCGGTCGAGCAGGTCGGGCTCCAAACCCTTCTCGCGCATCGCCAACGCGACCGCGACCGCATGCTCCTTGATCACCTCGTGCGCGGCTTCGCGGCCCATGCCGGCGCGCACCGCGGCGATCAGGATCCGCGTGGTGGCCAGGAAAGGGAGGTAGCGGTCGAGCTCACGCTGGATCACCGCGGGATAAGCTCCGAACTCATCGAGCACGGTCAGGAACGTCTCGATCTGCCCGTCGATCGCGAAGAACGCGTCGGGCAGCGCGACCCGCCGCACCACCGAGCAGAACACGTCGCCCTCGTTCCACTGCGCGCCCGCCAACTCTGCCGCCATCGACCCATAGCCGCGCAGCACGACCTGCAGCCCGTTCACCCGCTCGCAAGAACGCGCGTTCATCTTGTGCGGCATGGCCGACGACCCGACCTGCCCCGGCGCGAAGCCCTCGGTCACCAGTTCGTGGCCGGCCATCAGCCGGATCGTGTGCGCCAACGACGACGGGCCCGCCCCGACCTGCACCAGCGCCGAGACGACGTCGTGGTCCAGGGACCGCGGATAGACCTGCCCGACGCTGGTGAAAATCTCTGTGAAGTCAAGGAATTCGGCGACCCGCCGCTCCAGCTCCGCCAACTTCGCAGTGTCGCCGTCGAACAGGTCGAGCATGTCCTGCGCGGTGCCCATCGGGCCCTTGATGCCGCGCAGCGGATACCGGTCGATCAACGAACGCAGCCGCGTCAGCGCAAGAAGCAGCTCCTCGGCCGCCGACGCGAATCGCTTGCCCAACGTGGTGGCCTGTGCGGCGACGTTGTGACTGCGGCCGGCCATCACCAGGTCGCGGTAGCTGATCGCCCGTTCGGCCAGCCGCGCCACCACCGCGACGCCGTGCGAATGAACCAACTCGAGAGACCGGCGGATCTGCAGCTGCTCAACGTTTTCGGTGAGGTCGCGGCTCGTCATGCCCTTGTGCACATGCTCGTGGCCCGCCAACGCGTTGAACTCCTCGATGCGGGCCTTGACGTCGTGGCGCAGCACCCGTTCCCGCGCCGCGATCGACGACAGGTCGACGTCGTCCAAAACTCGCTCGTAATCGGAAAGAACCGAGGAAGGAACAGCTACGCCTTCGGTGCCCAACGAGGCCTGCGCCCGCAGCACCGCCAGCCACAGCCGGCGTTCGGCGACGACCTTGGCCTCCGGTGACCAGATCGCCACCATCTCGTCGCTGGCGTACCGGCTGGCCAGCACATTAGGGATCGTCACAGACACACAGCTTACGGCGCGGGTGCGGCAGGCTAGGCCTATGTACTTCGTTGGGCTCGATCTTGCGTGGGGCGAGAAAAACCACACCGGCATCGCGGCTATCGATTCCGACGGGCGCCTGATGCACGTCGGAGTCGCCCAGGATGACGCGAGCATCGAGGCCGCGGTGGCCCCGTACGTCGACGACGAGTGCCTGGTCGCCATCGACGCACCGCTGATCGTCAACAACCCAACGGGCTACCGGTTGTGCGAGACGGCCCTCAACCGCGATTTCCAACGATTCGAAGCGGGCGCACGTCCGGCATACACCGGCAAGCCGGAGTTCAAGGATCCCCGCGCCACGCGAATCGCGACCGCGCTCGGCCTCGACATGGACCCCACATCGAGCGGTGACCGCCGCGCGATCGAGGTCTACCCGCATCCGGCCACCATCGTGTTGTTCGGACTCGAGAAGACCCTGAAGTACAAGCGGGGCGCGTTCGAGGATCGCCAGCGCGAACTGCTGCGGTTGATGACTCTGATCGAGGGCCTCGACAAGGCGACGCCGCGCTTGAGGGTCAACCACAACGTGGCGTGGGTCGAGTTGCACAAGAGGGTGGAGGCCGCGACTCGCCCGAGCCAACTCGACAGGGACGAGGATCCCGTCGACGCCGTGGTGTGCGCGTACGTCGCGCTCTACTGGTATCACCGGCCGGAGGACGTGACCATCTACGGCGACTTCTCCACGGGCTACATCGTCACGCCGACGCTCGCCGGCCAAGCGGCGCCGCAGCCCGATGCCCCCAACGATGTCAACGAGCGACTCACCCGACTGGCAGCCTTACTGCAGCAGGCCCAGCTCGAGCTGACGGAGATCCGAAGGCGACTCGGCTAATCCGGCGCGGAACCCAAATGCGTCGGGTCGGTGATGCCGGCGCCGCGGATACCGAGCTGACGGTTGATCACCCAGGTGAGGAAGAACAGCAGAATGCCGATGGCGACGAGGATCAGCGCCAACACATTTTGCCGTGCGGGCCGGCCCGACAACGGCGTCACCAGATGGAGCGACGCCAGACAGCCGATCACCGGCAGTGCGGCCGGCGTCCTGAACTGGCCGCCGGCCTCGCGAACGTCGCGCCGCGGCACCAGCACCGCGACGTTGACGACCGCGAACACCGCGAGCAACAGCAACGACGTGGTCCCGCCAAGCACGGCGATCGCGTCGCTGTTGGCGAACGCCGTGACGTAGAAGATCAACCCGAACGCGATCAGCGTGGTGAAGACGATCGCCACCCATGGGGTGTGCCGCGTCGGATGCACCGCGCCCAGTACCGGTGGCAGCACGTGCTGGCGGGCCATACCGTAGATCAGCCTGCTGGCCATCAGCATGTTGATCAGGGCCGTATTGGACACCGCGAACATCGAGATGAACGGCAGGATGTCCTCGATCGGCAGCCCCGGGGCACCGGCCTTGACCACCTCGACCAACGGGGTGTCGCTGGCCTCCAGCGTGCCGATCGGCACCAGCGCGGCGGCGACGATCGACACGATCACATAGACGACACCCGCGATAGTCAGGCCCGACAACAAGACCTTCGGGAACACCCGAACCGATTCTTGGTCTCTTCGGCCATGTTCACCGAGTCCTCGAAACCGACCATCGCGAAAAAGGCCAGCGACGTGGCGGTCGTGACGGCGTGGAACGCGTTTTTGTCGGCAGCGGTTTCGAATGCGACGACGCGGGAGAAGTCGACGTCGGCGCTGCCGGTGAACGCCCACAACCCGACGAGTATCACCATCAGTAGGCCGGTGATCTCGATGATGGTCAGTGCCACATTGAGTTTCACGCTTTCGCCGACGCCACGCAGGTTGATGGTCGCGTCCATCGCCATGAACAGCAGCGCCACGATGACGGTTCCGACCTTGCCCCAATCGAGGTCGAACGCCGTATTGAAGTTCGCCGCGAAGAACCGCGACGCGGTGGACGCCGACGTGATGCCCGAACACATCACGACGAACACCGCCAGGAAAGTCACGAACTGCACACCAAAAGCCTTGTGCGCGTAAAGCGCAGCCCCTGTCGCCTGCGGTTACTTGGTCACCAGCTCCAGATAGCTGAACGCGGTGACGGTGGCGATCAGGAATGCGACGAGGAACGGGAGCCACGCTGCCCCACCGACTTCGGCGGCCACATCCCCACTGAGGGCATACACGCCGGTGCCGAGGATGTCGCCCACGACGAACAACAGCAACAGTCCCGGGCCCATGACTCGCCGCAACTGTGGTTGATCCTCAACGGTGTCCGGCGCAGTCATTGCCCTCCTTCGATCAGACCTGTACGACCCTTTCATCGATCGGCGCCAGCACGTCGATCACGTCGATCAACGTCGCTCGGGCCGTCGCCCGCGGACCGTCACCGTCACCCACCAGCGCCGCCACCACCGCACCGTCGACCGCACACACCAGCGCGGTGAGTAGTTCGGCGCGCACCGCGCGGCCTGACCGCTCGACGACCTCGACCACCGCATCGGTGCGCTGCTGCAGAATGCGTCGTTCAATATCGCGCAAACCTGGCTGGCGTGCGCAGGCGATGTACCGCTCGTAGCGGGAGATCAACTGCTCGGTGACCCGCAGCCCGTTGGCCTCACCGACCAACAGGTCCACCAACACATCGGCCGTCGACTCCGCGCCACGACGCCGACGCGACAGCGCGGCCACCCGCGACCGCAACTGTTCGGCCTCGCGCGTTCCCGCATGTTCGACGGCCTTCGCGATCAGGTCGTCAAGAGAGGAGAAGTAGTAGGTCGTCGACGCCAGCGGTAGCCCCGCGCGGCGGGCGACGGCGCGGTGCCGCACCGCGTCGAACCCGCCCTCGCACAGCAGATCAGCGGCAGCGCTGACCAGCGCATACCGCCGACGTTCTCCCTTGGGAGTGACCGCTGCCGTCACCTTTAGCATGCTGCCAGTCGCCGGGTTGCGGCATTGCGCTTTCGGCTAATCATCAGCCTTTACTCAGAGAAGTCGGCGCGGCGACTGACCGCCGCCCACGCCCGCGCCTCCTCGTTGCGTTCGGCTCCACTGGCGAGTGCCAGTTCGACGGCGTCGCTCCCGAGCAGCAGTCGCCGTGGCGGTTCGGGCGACTCGACGACATCGATGATGATGCGGGCGGCGCGCGCCGGGTCGCCCGGTTGACTTCCGTTGGCGGTCCTTCGCAATTCGTGCATGAAGGCGAGCGCGTCGCGATAGTCGGGTCCCGGCTCGTGCATGGTCATCGACGAACCCTGCCAGTCCGTGCGGAACGCACCGGGTTCGACGATGATCACCTTCACGCCGAACGCGCTCACCTCGTTGGCGAGCACTTCGGAGAAGCCCTCGACGGCGAACTTCGCGGTCTGGTAGGCGCCAAGGCCGGGCGTGCCGCCGACGCGTCCCCCGATCGATGAAAACTGAACGAA
>DASQCE010000550.1:0-15517 GCA_035634855.1 Mycobacterium sp. | reverse complement strand
GCTCCCCGAACAGCTTCCACTCCTTGACATCAACTGAGCACCTCACACCAACACCAACACCGCAGCCATTTCGCGCATCCAACGTCACACCCAACTTTCTGCAGTGCACAATTTGCACTGGAGTAGCGAGAATGGTTGTGGCACCGCAAGTGCCACAACGCGGCCAACGCATCCGGTGCGCCGCTCTCCGGAACAGCAATGTTCACTACTGCGATGCGCGAGGTGCCCGAGCATCATGTCGGCTTGAGCCGCTCGGTCGACTATGGGATCGGTCTCGGCCCCGCAACTCAGGTCCAATCCTGGGATCGAAGTGCCTCTAGCGCTTTGGCTGACGCGCTGCCCGGCTCGGCGTGATAAATCAGCAGATGCTGCCCATCCGAGTGCGGCACCCAGAGCCTGGTCCGATGGAGATGAAGGTCGCCGAGCTGCGGGTGGTGGAGGTCCATCGGGACTGGCTGGTAGCCCACGTCCGCGCGCGCCCAGAGCTCACGGAAACGGGAGCAGTGAGCCGATAGCTCATCGATGATCGCACGCAACCGAGGGTCACTAAGGTCGGTGCCTGCGACCTCGCGAAACTCGCTCACTATTATGTCGGTGACCACGTCCCAATGGACATAGAAATCTCGGGCGGCCGGAGCGACGAATACCCAATGCAACAGGTTTCGCCCCGGCGAGAATCCAGGCGCCAGTGCGCGGGCGCACGGATTGGCGATCAGCACGTCCATGTAGCGATTGCCCAGAATTACAGGTACGGACACCTGGTCGATCAGCTGGCGCAGCCCTTCTGCCACGGTATCGCCAGCGGGCTGGGGCCGACGGTTGCCCGCCCCCGTCGCGAGCCGATGCAAGTATTCCGTCGCCTTGAGGTCGAGCAACAGGGCTCGCGCGAGGGCCTCCACCACCTGTTCGGAGGGACGGGTGTCCCTACCCTGTTCGAGGCGTAGGTAGTAGGCGGAGCTGATACCGGCGAGCGTCGCCACCTCTTCGCGGCGCAAACCAGCCACCCGGCGTCGAGTACCAGCAACCAACCCGACGTCTTCGGGACAGAGCTGTTCGCGCCGCGCACGCAGGTAGTCACCCAGAGCGTTGGCCGTTACTGCCACCAACCGATTTTAAGGCTGTCCCTGCCAATATCACGATAAACGGGGTCCGGCTGAGACTCATTCGCCGGAATCTGCAACGCGTGCGGCGCGCTCTTGGTGGGCGTAGCCGCCGGGTGGGTAGCGAGTTCAGCTAACTGCACTACGGACACGCCAAATGAAACCCGTTGTCGGAACGAAACTTCCGGTGACACAACCAAAGGAGAAGGACGTGCGAAATTTGTCAGATGCCCTGATCGACCTTGCTGGTCGGGTCAAACGAGTCGAGGACTCGGCGGAGGCCGTGCAGGAAAAGAACCGCGCTGCGCTGCAGTCACGCCGCGAGGAGCTCGAGTCGTCCATCGAACAGTCCAAGATTGAGTTGGAGGCCGCAGCCACCCAGGCGAAGGACGCCACCCGGGGTTGGTGGTCGAAAACCACGAGCTCCATTCAGGCTGACTTCGCCGAGTGGCAGGCCGAGATGAAGGAGAAGAACGCCGAGCGGGCCGCCGAGGACGCCGAGGACGACGCGGTGGTTGCGGTGAGCCTCGCGGCCTACTGCCTCGATGCCGCGGAGTGGGCTGTGGTGCGTGCGGAGCTCGCCCGTGGCGAGGCCGACCAACTGACGGGACAGGGGTTCTGATCATGACCACCAACATCGAAACCCCGTCTGTCATCCGCCGTCTGTGGAAGTCGGTGCTCTCGCTAGGGGTACTGACCGTCATCCTGGGCGCCGCGGTGCTCGTGTGGCCCGGCCAGTCGATCGTCGTCGCTGGAATCCTGTTCGTCGTCTACCTGCTGGCATCAGGTATCGCACAGGTCATTGCCGCGTTTACGGTCAATTCGCCCGCAGCCAGCCGTGTCCTGCTGTTCATCAGCGGCGCACTGTCAATAGCCCTGGGCGTGTTCGCTCTCCGCGACTACGACGACGGCGCCACCGTATGGCTGCTGACATTGTGGATCGGAGTCGGGTTCGTGTTCCAAGGTGTCAGCGAGACCGCATTGGCGGTCAGCTTCAAGGAATTGCCCGAACGTGGCTGGTACATCTTCCTGGGAGTCCTGACCGTGGTCGCCGGCGCGGTGATGCTTGTGTGGCCGATCAGCTCCATCGTGGTGCTGTCGATCATCGCCGGCGTATGGCTCGTCGTCATCGGGACCACAGAGATGGTGTGGGCCTTGAATGTGCGCAGCGAGACCAAAAGAGTCGAGCGAGGTGTGGAGTCGCTGAGGAGCGGCGCCGTTGCCTGACTCAGCTTTCGGGGTGCTGAGGCGCAGTGGCGCGTCTCAGCACCCCGAACAACCGCCCGAAAAGCCGTATACGCCAACCCCGATGAGCAGGCTCGTGGCCGGTGCTATACATCATCGTTGCACCAGCACCGTCGTGGTGAGCAACCAGAGCTTCACCGAAGCGGCGATCAATCTCGCCGAAACGGATGCCTGCCGACTCATTGGAACCTTCGTCGGGCCGGGCGGACCGTTTTGATCAACCACCCGGGCCGACACGCCAACCGACACCACCAGACGAGTTGCCGTTTATTCGACGCCAATAAGCCGGAACTGCCCGGAATCCACCGACTCCCTTGAACCGTAACTGGAAGCGAAAGGCTCTGCAGCACAGGAAGAAACGAGAAACACTGAGCGAGGCCGCGTGAGGCCGATCGATAATCCGTTGTTTGTGGGCGCCGCCACCATCTGTGCGGTCAGATCATCCAGGCGATAACGCCTATACCTGCGGCCACAACTGCTCCAATGCTAAGGCTGCCCCGATGGGCGGCAACCTTCTGGCGAACCGTCGACGACGCGAACGCGTGCGGATTCTGGAACATCCTTGCCAGGCCGAAAAATGATTTGGTGCACAGTTTCGGCTTCCATCCACCCGATTGATCAAACATGCATCCAGCCCGTAGGAACCACTAGAGCGCCTTGGACACCCCTGTTCCTCGGACGCGACTGCGCGCGAAGTGGTCTCAGAGCACCGGCGGACGGCGATGCCTCCACGGCGCGGCGGCCTCGAGTTGTGCCGCCACGCGCAGCAGCAGATCCTCGCGTCCGAGTGCCGCGACGAGTTGGACGCCGACCGGTAGTCCGGTTGCCGTCTGTCCGATCGGCAGGCTGATCGCCGGCTGGCCGGTGACGCTGAATGGGGCAGCGAAGCACCAGATGCGTTCGAAGCGCGGCAGGATCGACAGCGGGTCGGCGGCTGGCGGCAGGAGCTCTTCGAGAAGGGCGGGTGGCTCGCCGGCGGCGGGGGTCAGGAGCAGGTCGAAGTCGCCTGCCCACCAGGCAGATACCTCGGCGGTGTATGCGCGCTGCCAGGTCTGGCTGGCGGAGTAGGCCGCGTCGGTGAGGTTCGCGCCGACGCTCGCAAGCGCCCACGAATAGGGCTCGACATCGGCCGGGGTCAGGGGCTGTCGGATCGTGGCGGCGAGCCCGTCCAGCATGTGTTGGAACTCCCAGCCGGCGGATCGCAGGTGGTGCGTCGCGAATTCTTCGTCGAAAAGCCGCGCCGGTCCGCCCGGTTCGACGTGGTGGCCGAGCGCCTCGAGCAGACCAGCCGCCTTGGTGACCCCGGCGATGCAGTCGGGGGCGATCGTCACACCGATCGCCTCGACCGACTCGACGTAGGCGATGCGCAAGTCGTGCGGCGCATCTGTCATCGTTGTCGCGTACGGCACGTCCGGCGGCGGCAGGTGATAGGTGTCGGTCGGATCGGCACCGCCCACGGCGTCGAGGAACGCGGCGGTGTCGCGCACGCTGCGGGTGATCACGTGCTCGACGAGGTTGGGGTCGGTGATCGGTAGGCTCGACGTGCGCCCGCGGGACGGCTTGAGCCCGACGACCCCGCACCACGCGGCCGGCAGCCGGATTGAGCCGCCGATGTCGCTGGCATGCGCCGCCGGCACCAGCCCGGCCGCGACGGCGGCGGCCGCACCGCCGCTTGATCCCGCGGTGGAGCGCTTCGTGTCCCACGGGTTTCGGCACGCGCCGAAGGCGATCGGCTGGGTGGTCGGTTGGCAGCCGAACTCAGGCAGCGCCGTCTTGCCGATGGTGACGAGGCCGGCGGCGCGGAAGCGGGCGCCCAAGATGGTGTCGGAAGGCGCCCGCCAGTCCAGCGACCGCAACAGCCCGTTGCCCATGTATAGGGGTAGGCCGGCCAGGCATGCACCGGCGTCCTTGAGCACAAACGGCACTCCGTAAAACGGCCCGTGCGGCAGCGCGGGATCGGCGGCGATCGCCCGCCCAATGTCCGGCAGCGGCACCACGACGGCGTTAAGCACCGGGTTTGCGGCCTCGATGCGCGCAATCGCGCCCTCCGCCACCTCGGCGGGCGTGACCTCGCCGGCGGCAACCAGATCACGCAAGGCAACCGCATCGAGCCAGCCCAGATCGTTTGCGGCCACCGCGAAAGCCTATGCGATCTGCGGTCGCGTTTCGGTCCGATCGTTTGTGCGCCGAATTCCGGCATGCCGAGGGCGTGTCGCCGAGGCCGCCGACGCTGAGGAACTGGCGCGTCACCGCGCTGCGGCCGCCCAGCGGCGATCGAGGGGCGTCCGGCGGCAGTGGCCGGTATCGCCAACGCGCCGCAGAGACTTCACCTTGAAGGGATAGGTCAAGACTGCACCTTCGCGACAACCGCATTCTGGTAAAACCCACTCGCAGTGCAGCGGCGGTCGTCGCCTTGCCGCGCAGACCCGTCGCCGCACCAACAACAACGCCATCAATCGCCAGCGCGCAGAACGCAATCCGTACCGTGGGAGGGTTGCGGCATCATCAACAGCTGACGGGTCACGAGTCACTGCCGATTGTGCGCTGGACGCCATTATCCTGACGTGGGTTGGGGGCTTCCCCCCCGCCACAAATGGTGGGACCGTATCTCTTAGACCTCCGCGGTCGGGACCTACACGACATCCGATCGATGTCACCGCCGCCGAGGCTCCATATCAATGATTCATAACGGGAGAAGCGATGAACGCATCCCTGACGGATTCCGACCAGTACACCCTGTCGACTCGCGTCGCAGCCGACCAAGGCGCATACCACGTCAGCATCGACGCCGGTCCGTACCACATCGCGTATGCCGACGTCCGGCCCACATATTCCACCGTCGAGCTCAGCGTTGACGTCGCGATGGGGAACGCCGCGCCCCGTCTACGTCGCCGCCTCATCGACGCGGTGTTCGACCTCGACGTCATGCACACACCTCGAACCTTGTTGGCCAACTTGCCCCTCGGTGACGTCGACCTACTCGACTGCGTGTCCCAACACCTCGCCAGCGTTCACACGAGGTCTGCTGGACATAGCTGCCTCGTTGACGGACGCCTTTTGGGATAACGCCGGCGCCGTGGCAGGGGCGGCGCTGGCGGTGCCGGAGGCACAAGCGGCCTGAGAGGCGGTCAGCACGGCACCCGCGGCACGAACGGTGTCGACGGCAATGCCGGCAGCCAGGGCCTCCCGGGCGCCCGGCGCGTAGCGAGCCCCGACGCCGTTTAGCGACTCATGCCCCGACGGCGGCGAGGTCACCCACGACGCCGATGATCAGCAAGATGACACACGCGGCCGCGAAGGGCCACTGCAGTTTTCGCCGGATCAGCTGAGCGGTGAACGGTCTGAGGACAGCGGCTGCCGTTTGATGAATCGCACCCAGACGAGCCCGGAGTGCTCCGGGCTGCTGTCGATGACCTGATTGCACGTAAACGGCACGTAGCGCGCAAGCGACCGAGCGGTGAAATCGGCCAAGGAGCGTCGCCCTCCACCAGTACCGCCGATCTGGCCGCACGTCTGCGGCAACGAGCCCAATAAGCATGGCTGCCTCCGGCCTCCCGGCCAAGCGTTGTTCAAATGTGCAGCCCGTCATTCGCGAAATTAGAGTAGGCGAGTACTCGGAGAGCGAGCCTATCTGGGGAGGAGACTGTGAGCCGTGCGGGTTACTGCGGGTTACACCGTGTTCGGATACATGGTTCCGTACAAACAACAGGGCGCGGCCCTATCCCTAGGAAGCAATGAAGTACGTCATGGCGTGGACGAGTCGGCTCGGCGGCTCTGGCAAGGACAATGAAGATGGCGTACAGCGCGCCTTGCAGCTGTTCTCAAAGTGGCAGCCACCCGCGGGCACGACGTTCCACCAGTTCGTCGGGCGAATCGACGGCGAAGGAGGGTTCGCCGTAGTGGAGACCGACGATCCGGCAGAGCTGCTGGACGGCACTAGCAAGTTCGCCCCCTTCAACGTATTTCAGATCTATCCAGTCATCGATATGAACGACTGGGCGCAGGCGGCGCAGGGTGGCGTGGAGTTCAGGGGGTCGGTCAGCTGAAAACCGCGCTACACCGAAGGGGTCGCTCCTGGTGGGCGGCCCCTTCACTGTGATCGCAATCGCCCGTTTTCTGACGGAGCTTTGAAACAGCCAATCCACTTGGTTTGCAGGCATTTTCGGGCAACTACGGGCGTTCCCACGTTGTGCCGGTCGGTAAACTATTGGTCGCGGGTTCGCCCGTGGCCCCACCCAAAAGCCACACTTCAGAGGCCATCTTTCAAGATCGATTCCGTCGACTCGCCCTGTTGGTCGCGACGCGCTTGGACAATTTCGACTTCACCGCCACCGGGCACGCCGTCGTCCTGACGGTGGGCATGCTGCTGTCCAGCCGGTTCCACTCGCCCGCGCGCTGGTCGCCGCCCGCGCTTGATGCTGCGGCCGCCGGCGTGGCGTTCGGCGACACCGCCTTGGTCGGGGTTGTCCGTGGGCGCTCCGGTTACCGGACGCGTCACAGCGCCGATCGCGCTCTGCGCATGTTCAGCGGTGAGCCGAGGGAGCAGTTACGAGCGGGATCGGAGCAGCGTTATGGCGACCGCGGACCGGCCCCATTTGGGAACTGATTTGGGAACAAAATTCGGCGAAACTGCCCCGATTCGCACGGCATTCTTCCAGCAAGGCAGGCTGTTATTCGAAGGTTTCGCAGGTAACGTTTTGCACCACGTCGTGGGTGGGACGCGGTGTGTTGGTGCGTGATGAAGCTGGTTCGCGTTGGCGTTGGTGCTGTGCGGCGAGGCGCTGTGGGCAAGACTGTGCTGCTGGAGTACCTGGTTCGGCGGTTCGACCCGGACTGTGCCATCGAGACCGCCGGTCAAGGACCCGACCACGTGTTTCCGGCGCCACGACTCTGGGCCACTACCACGGAGTAACCGACCGAATGCAAATGTCGAAAATGGCGGGATACTACGACCCGATCCTCATCGCACTGGGCTTCTGCTACCCCGAATGGAGGTGACGTCATGGCTGAAACTGTCATTGCGCACGTCTTGAGGCGACTCAACGAAGTTGGTGTCAACGATGTCTTCGGAGTAGCCGGGGACTATGCGTTTCCGGTCAATGATGCGATCGTCGAGCACCCGGCGATCAATTGGATCGGATGCTGCAACGAGCTCAACGCCGCCTACGCCGCTGACGGGTATGCGCGCATGCGCGGTGTGGGGGCGGTGTGCACCACCTACGGTGTGGGTGAACTGGCCGCGATGAGCGGTATCGCCGGTTCCTACGCTGAGCATCTTGCGGTATTCCACATCGTGGGCACGCCCAATCTGGCGACGCAGGAGGGCCGGGCGCTGGTGCACCACACGCTGGGGAACGGGGAATTCGACCTGTTCCACAGGATGGCCGAGCCCATCGTGTGTGCGAGCGCGGTCATGACGCCGCAGAATGTCGCCTCGGAGACCGAACGGCTCATCGCTGCGGCGCTTTACCACCGGCGCCCCGTCTACATGGCGATTCCGAGCGACGTCGCGGACATGCCCGTGCTCGGAGCCGCGCCATCGCCGAGCGCGCCGGCCAGTGGTCCCGAGTCGCTGGCGGCGGCGAGCGACGCTGTGCTCGCAGCGCTGACAAGCGCCGGTCAGGCATGTGTGCTGCCCGGGGTGCTGCTGCGGCGACTCGGGCTGCACGGTGCTGCGGTGGCGTTCGTCGACGCTTCGGGCTTGCCGTTTGCGACGATGTTCGCCGACAAGTCGGTGCTTGGGGAGGACCACCCCAATTACATCGGCATGTATGTCGGCCGACTTATGGGCGAACCGGTGCGTGCGTTCGTCGAGTCGTGCGATGTGGTGGTGATGATCGGCGCGATGCTGACTGATGGCAACACCGCAGGGCACACCGTCCGACTGGACCCGGACAAGATCATCACCATCGGCCATCACCGCACCACGGTGGGTTCGGTGGTGTACCGCAATGTGGAGATGGCCGACATGCTGGCGCAGCTGTCGGGGCGTATCACTAAACGTGCCCAGGGGCCGGCCATTGCACCGCAGACGCTCGGGCCGATCGTGGGCGGTGGAGAGGACCCGATCACGGCCGACGCGCTCTACCCGCGCTGGGCTGACTTCTTTCGGCGGGATGACGTGATCTTCACCGACACCGGAACCTCCTCGCTGGGTTTGACGTTCGCGCAACTGCCCAACGGGGCAGAGTTTCATAACCAAACCCTGTGGGCGTCGATCGGATGGGCGACCCCGGCGGCGTTCGGCGCCGCGATCGGTGCGCCGGATCGTCGACTGATCCTGATTACCGGCGAAGGTTCTCACCAGATGACCGCTCAGGAGATCAGCCAGTTCGGTCGGCGTGGGCTGCGCCCGATTATCTTCGTGCTCAACAACTCCGGCTATCTCAGCGAGCGCATGCTGTGCAAGGACATGTCCCTGGGCTACAACGACATCGCGGCCTGGAACTATGCCGAGCTTCCCCACGTCATGGGCTGCCAGGGGTGGTTCAATGCCCGTGTGCGCAGCTGCGGCGTGCTCGATGACGCGCTAAAGACAGCCGAGCAAGCCGACGGTGCCGCCTACATCGAAGTCATCACCGATGCCAACGAGGCCCCACCCATGTATAAGAAGCTGCACGAGAACGTCAAATCGTTCTACAACATCCACTAGAGGCCTCTGAGTGGCGCCGCTACTTCGCGTAGGTTATGCGGTCGGCCGACTGGCCGCCTCGGCCGCTCTGAGCTGGGCTTTTGAAACACTGCGAGCCGATAAGATTCCCGGTGTGTAGCTCGTAACCAAGCGATGCCCGCTTCTGACGTACGCCGCGTCCCACTGCGAGCATCAGGCTCGAGTCCGACGCTCGGCGCTCATCTCGATTGTTGGTTCGCTGGTTCGCCGAGGATATCGAAGTTCGCGTCGTCGCGGAGTAGGCCTTCATGAAGTCTGTCCACGCCATCTATGCCACGACCATGACATCGCTTACTCATCGCCAATCAACGCGATTCGGCCGATTCGAGAGGTCTGATCAGGAGCGTTTCGGCCCTCGGACGACTTACTGCGCGTGGGTCGCCAGGTAGTCGCCAACGGGGATCGGTGACGTCGCGGCGTAACCAATCGGGAGCAACACGTCGCCGGCGGTCGTGTAGTAGTACACGTCCCAACGGTAGTAGCCGGCAAACGCTGCGGGGTCGGCCGCAAGCACTGCGGCATAGTCGTTGATCGCCTGCACGTATTCGTTGGCGTTGTTGTAGCGGTAGATCGCGTGATCACGATCGTTGGCAAATCCATTCGCGGCCAGGTAGCGGCCGGCCGCCATGATGCTGTCGTGCGGCGAGTTGATGTCGCCCCCCTCTCCGTAGGCGGCGAACGTCGAGGGCAAGAACTGCATCGGACCCTGCGCGCCGGCGTCGCTGACACCGTCGATACTCCCGAAGCGGGTCTCGACCAGGTTGATTGCGGCTAAGTAGTTCCAGCCGACACCGGACACCGACTCCGCCTCGCGGTAGTCACCCAGCAATTCCTCAGCCGGAGCCGGAGCATTGATGCGCCATGCAGGCAGGGTGTCCTTGACATGGGCCATCGTGGTGAGCTGTCGGCGGGCGTCGACATTGCGGTCGTAAGCCTCGAGTAGCGACGCCGGGATTCGCGGTCGCGTGACCGCGTCCCAGTCGGGGTGGCGCCCGATCGCGCGGTAGGCCGCCTGCTGCCGGCGTGCTGCGGCCACCAGCACTGCCTCAGGCGTCGACGGGTCATGCAGAGCTTGCTCGTCGGCGACGAGATCGTCGGCCAGCTGCACAGGGTCGACTGCCAGCTGCGGTTGCGCGCCTGCGGGGCTATCGCCGGCGGTGGCCACCGTCGAGTCGTCCATCATGGTCGCGTCGCCCCGTCCGGTGGCGGCCACCGTCATTGCGGTGGAGCCGGCGACCGACGTCGTAGGCGGCGGCTGTGTCGACTCTGAACAACCGGCAACTGCGAACAAGATCGTGGCGAGCACGAGCGGGTCGCCGAGCCGCGGCCGAGCGGACGTTAAACGGTTACGGCGCACTGGTTCACTCCCGTCGACTACCTCAGAGAGCGACGCTCTGTCCGGAGAGAGCAGGCTCTCAACCGAAGCCTACGTGCGGAGCGTGCTGCCGCGTCCGGCTTCGGTAACGGCCGAGTCTGACCGGCTCGAACGGTGACCTACCCATTCCGGGCTCATGTCGCCCTCAATCCATAGGGCCAAAATCGGGCCAGAATTTCAGAACAGGGTGGAGTAGACCGCGCGAGCGGACCACACCGTACTGAGCGTGCGAGCGGACCACAATGGCGGTGATGCTTACTGGCGAGGTGAGCGTAGTTTTCGTCCGGCGGCCGTGGTACCGGTCGGTCCCGAGGGTGCGGTCCTGATGGTCTGCCCGTACTGCGGTTCAGATGTGGGCAGCAGCGGCGTGTGTGAGAAGTGTGGCGCTCCGCGTGAGGATGTCCAGGTGACCGGATGGCGCCCTGACCCAACTGCACGTCATGAAGGCCGCTACTACGTCGCTGGGCGCCCCACCGGTCGGGTCCGCAATGGCAGAGCCGAAGCAAACGACCCTGCCGGCGGCTATCTGTTGCCGAACTACGTCGACCTCCCCTCGCGCAGCAGGATGAGCATTCGATCGTCGTGGCTCGGCACTGGCGTGGGGGCGGCAATCATCGTGATGCTGGCGCTCGCATTTTGGGCGCTGCGCGTGCCGCACCACCGGCAGTCGGAATCGCCCGACGCGATCTACCTTTCCGCGTTGCAAGATGCTGGTCTGGCTGGCCAGTTCAACTCCGACGCCAATGCGATTGCTCACGGCAAACAGGTGTGCCGGCAACTCGACGACGGCGGACCGCAGCAGGGGCCGGCCGCAGACAAGATCGCCGTCGATGCCTTCTGCCCGCGATTCTCCGAGGGCTTCCATATTTTTGAAACTGCCACTGTGACGGGAACGTTCGTGCTGACGGGGGGAGGTTCGAATGCGGAGATCAGCTCGATCGCATCGGACGGAACGTCATGTCACGGAGTGGACGGCTACTCCGATATCGACCGCGACACTCAAGTCATCGTGCGCAACGGCACAGGTGAAATCCTGGACACCGCTTCGCTCGGGGAGGGTCATGGCAACGATCTCACCTGCACGTTTTCGTTCAGCTTTCCGGTCACGGAGGGTCAAGATCGCTACGTCATCTCCGTGAGCCATCGCGGCGACTTCATCTACACCTTCAACCAACTAGCGAGTCAAGGCGTCCATATTCGCCTTGGCCACTAGCGGTCACCGTGGCGACCACCCTCAAGACATGCCGAGACAAGCAAGAGTATTTGGCGGCACGTCGTGAGGCCGGGAGGCTCACCGCGATGCCGTACAGGGAGATCGACAATTGAGGCCAGCAACAGGACTCATTGGGTGCCAGCAGTGAAGACTCCGATGTGCCTAAGCGCAAGGATTTGGTTAGTCCAAAAGGACGAACTGGCAAGCAGGAGAACAGTTATGAAGACAACGCTGACAAACAGTGCACCAGGGTTGGTCGCGGTCACGATCGCCGCAGCGATTGCATTCGCGCCGGCCGCCAGCGCCGACACCAATCCACTCGTGCCTTACGGCACAAACCCCATAGGACCCTAAGTGCTCGGTTACTACGTGTCCAACCGCGACGAGGCCTACACGACGGACGGCTTCCTGGACGTGCCGTGCTAATCATCCGCGGGTCGAATAGCGGCCCACTGTATCGGCCGACATTATCGAGTTGCATTGTCGGAAAGCATCTCTGACGGCATTCGGCTAGTTCAGTCGCTACCGCAATGAGAGATCGGACGGCCTCGTACCACCGGGATGTCCTGATGCCAGGTCATTTAGTGGTAAGTCAGCACAGTTCCGACTCCTCGTCAACCATTCCTCGGATGACGCGGGGAGTCGGGCGAACAGCACCGGAGGTGAACGTGACTACGGCAAGCGCAGGCGGCACGACGACGCGCGGAGCTGCGGTGTCGGCCCGGCGCATCTCGGGTGTCCGAATCTGTGTAGTACCTGTCGCTTCGTGCCCTGTGGTGGGAGCCGTGTACTGACCAGACTGGAATCAGTCCAATAAGGCGCCATCCGGGAGACACCTGTGCCCTTTGTGCGCACGTCCCGAACCACTGCTAGCGGCGTGAATATGCCGCTACCAACTAACAAGGAGAAGAAATGGCATTCGAAGAGAACACCAAACCGCTGACCACCGCGGCGGGAGCGCCCGTCACGGACAATCAAAACAGCATGAGTGCCGGTCCGCGCGGCCCGCTGCTCCTGCAGGATCTTTGGCTTATTGAAAAGCTCGCCCACTTCGCCCGCGAAGTCATACCCGAAAGGCGCATGCATGCCAAGGGTTCAGGTGCCTATGGCACGTTCCGCGTGACGCATGACATCACCCAGTACACGAAGGCTGAAATCTTCAGTCAGGTCGGCAACACCTGCGAGATGTTCGCCCGGTTTTCCACTGTCGCCGGCGAGCGTGGCGGTGCCGACGCCGAGCGCGATATCCGTGGGTTCGCCCTACGCTTCTATACCACTGAAGGCAACTGGGACGTCGTGGGCAACAACACGCCGGTGTTCTTCCACCGCGACCCGCTGAAGTTTCCCGACCTCAACCGCGCGGTCAAGCGCGACCCGCGCACCAATCTGCGCAACCCGGAGAATAACTGGGGCTTTTGGACCAACCTGCCCGAATCGCTGCACCAGGTCACCATCACCATGAGCGACCGCGGCATCCCCAAGTCCTTCCGGCATATGCACGGCTACGGCTCACACGCCTTCAGCCTCGTCAACGCAGGAGGCGAGCGGCACTGGGTCAAGTTTCACTTCCGCACGCAGCAGGGCATCGAAAATCTCACCGATCAGGAAGCGGCGGAGCTGATCGGCCGGGACCGCGAGTCCCACGGCCGCGACCTTTACGAGGCCATCGAACGCGGGGACTACCCGAAGTGGACGCTGCACATCCAGGTGATGCCCGAAGCAGATGCCGGGACCTACCGCTTCCACCCATTTGACCTGACCAAGGTGTGGAGTCAGAAAGACTATCCACTGATCGAGGTCGGAGAGTTCGAGCTGAACCGCAACCCGGACAACTACTTCGCCGACGTCGAGCAGGCAGCGTTCACTCCGGCGAACCTCGTTCCAGGGATCTCCTTCAGCCCGGACAAGATGTTGCAGGGCCGGCTGTTCTCCTACGGAGACGCAGCCCGGTACCGGGTGGGCGTCAACCACCACCAGATCCCGGTCAACTACCCACGTGCGGCCAAGCTGGTCAACACCTATCACCGCGACGGCGCCATGCGCGTCGACGGCAACCAGGGTGGAGTGGCGGGGGTCGAGCCGAACAACTTCGGCCGTTGGGCCGAGCAGCCCGCCTACGCCGATCCCGCCCAGTCGATCGGATCCACCGCGGATCACTTCGACTTCCGCGCGGACGACGACAACTATTTCGAGCAGCCCGGCGACCTGTTCCGCCTGATGACCGGGGAACAACAGCAGAGGCTCTTCGAGAACACCGCGCGCGCCATCAAGGGCGCCCGCCGTGAGACCGTCGAGACGCACATCGCAAACTGCAGCCAGGCCGACGCCGCCTACGGCGAAGGCGTGCGCAAGGCGTGCGAGGCCCTCGGCGCGCTCTAGCCGCCAACCGCGACCGAATACCGGCGGAGCCTTCCCACCCCAGGTTCTCAGCGCGGGAAGGTGATTCGGTGGTCGCTTTGATGACCATCAGCTTGGAGTTAAATATGGCAGACCACTTCGTTGACGGCCCGGGATACAAGCTCGAACCCGAAGTCTTGGACCTCGCGTCACGCATATTCGATATGGCTCGCAACGGAGACGCCGCGACGTTGGCCGCCTACCTCGACGCGGGTGTACCTGCAACCCTCACCAACACCAACGGGGACACCCTTGTGATGCTGGCATCCTATTACGGACACGAGTCGGCGGTCGCTGCGCTGGTCGAGCGCGGTGCCGACGTCGATCGGCGCAACAATCGAGGGCAGACTCCGTTGGCAGGCGCCGTCTTCAAAAACGAGACGACGATCATGGAGCTGCTGCTGCGAGCGGGTGCCGATCCGCTCGCGGGCTCGCCGTCTGCGCTCGAGACCGCACGGTTCTTTGGAAAGGACGGGCTCGCACGGCACCTGCAGCGACATGTAAAGCGGCGGCGTCCGGCTAAATAAGCAGGGCCCCAACTTATTTACCCTATCCGCTGCTGGAAATCACAGACTCATGCTCACCAACTCTGGTGGTCCCGCGCCATGCGCGCCGCTGATGCCGTGCCCCACCGTGGTTCCGCTCTGATGGTTGTGGCCTGGGAGAGCGCATGTTGCGCTTCCCAGGCCACAACCGGCCCTCGCAGTAGGATGCCTGTTGTATGAAGGGCATCGAGTGACGGTAGCCAAGACGGCGCAGCAACGCGCCGACGAGGACAGGAGCAACTTCCGCCAACGCCTCCTTGACGCCCTTGAGGCGGGCATTGCCGAGGACGGCTACCCGCGCACGACCGTCGCCGACATCGTCCGGCGGGCGCGGACGTCGCGCCGCACCTTCTACGAACACTTCGACAGCAGGGAAGCCTGCTTTGTCGCGCTTCTCACCGACGCGAACGCCGAGCAGGTCAGGCAGATATCGGCCGCCGTCGACCCACACGCACCCTGGCGAAACCAGGTGCGACAGGCGGTCGAGGCCTGGATCTCGTCCGGCGAATCGCGGTCCTCACTGATGCTGAGCTGGATCCGCGACGTGCCGTCACTGGGCGATGCGGCGCGCCGGCTGCAGCGCGACGCGATGGAGAACTTCATCGAAATGGTGCAGGCGCTCGGCGACTCCGACGAGTTCCGCGCCGCAGGTATCGGTCCGGTCTCCCGTCAACGCATCATCATGCTGCTCGGTGGTCTGCGCGAACTCACCGCGATCACCGTCGAGGAAGGCGGCCGCACGAGCGACATCACCGAGGAAGCCGTGGATGCGTCTATTGCGCTGCTGGCCCCGAGCGGTGCGCCCGATTAGCCCGCGAAGGTGATCGCCTGCGTTGGGCAGGAGTCGGCGGCATCCTGAACCGCCTGCCGCTGCGCTTCGTCGAGTTCGGTGCTGATGGCCAGCCGGGCGTCCTCGTCGACGCGGAAAATATCGGGTGCCAATCCGGTGCACAAAGTGGATAGGGCACAACG
>DASQCE010000549.1:0-3596 GCA_035634855.1 Mycobacterium sp. | reverse complement strand
CCGATCGGGTTGAACGCCACGTCGACCGTCTCGTTGGGGTACTTGTGGGTGGCGGCGACGGCCATGCCGGACACCATGTATTGCAGCGGCATGCCGAGCGGCTTCGGGTTGTCCGGGTTCTCCCACGCCTCCGTCCAGTCGTTGCGCAGCATCCGAGCCGGCTTGCCGGTGAAGGACCGGCTGCGGACGGTGTCGCGGCTGGTGGCCTTGGCGTAAGCGGCGTGCTGGATCGGGGTGTTCTCCGACTCCTCGACCATCACCCACTGCGAACCGGTCCATGCGCCCTGCGCGCCGAGGGCCAGAGCCGCGGCGATTTGCTGTCCACTGCCGATGCCACCGGCGGCCAGGACGGGTACCGGCGCGACCTCCTTGACGACCTGAGGCCACAGCACGATCGAGCC
Source organism: Mycobacterium sp. (assembly GCA_035634855.1). Classification (GTDB taxonomy): domain Bacteria; phylum Actinomycetota; class Actinomycetes; order Mycobacteriales; family Mycobacteriaceae; genus Mycobacterium. The sequence continues at coordinate 3,195 of DASQCE010000549.1, read as the reverse complement.
CACCTCGCCGCAGTGCCCGCCGGCCTCGCCGCCCTGGGCGATGATGATGTCGACTCCGGCGTCGGCGTGCTTGCGGGCCTGCGACGGCGATCCGCACAACGCCGCGACCATGCGGCCTTCGTCGTGGATGTGCTTGATCATCTCCGCGGGCGGCGTGCCCAGTGCGTTGGCGATCAGCGTCACCTTCGGGTGCTGCAGCGACATCTCTACCTGCGGGGTGGCGGTCGCCTCGGTCCAGCCGAGGAGCTGAAGGGCGTCGTCGTCGCTGTGGTCGATGGGCACACCGTGGTCGGCGAGGATCTTGCGGGCGAACGCCAGATGCTCCTCCGGCACAAGCGCGTTCAGCGTCTTCTTGAGCACTTCGGGGGACAGGTCGGCCGTGTCCATGCCCTCGTACTTGTTCGGGATCACGATGTCGACGCCGTAGGTGTGGTCACCGATGTGCTCGTCGATCCAGTTCAGCTCGACCTCCAGTTGCTCAGGAGTGAAGCCCACCGCGCCGAGCACCCCGAAGCCACCTGCCTTGCTCACGGCGACCACGACGTCACGGCAGTGGGTGAACGCGAAGATCGGGAACTCGATGTTGAGCTGGTCGCAGATGGGGGTGTGCATGCCTGCTCCTCGGGTGGGGCGGTCGCCGAACTGAAACGTGTTCTAGTTTAGCTTAGGCGCCTCGCCGCATCAGGCCAGTCGCAATGATCTCCTCAGCGCGTTCACGAAAATACGGGCTATGACGAGCGCTGTCAGTCGTAGCCGACCAATCGGCGCAATGAACGTCGCCTGCGGCCGCCAGCCGCGATCACCTGCAGCACGGGCCATCCGTTCTCGGCGGCAATCGAGGCAAGCCCGGGTCGCGGGTTCACGGGGCGGGGCTGGCCCACCAGTTGCATCAGCGCGGCGTCCTCATCGCCGTCGGCATAGAAGTAACTGCGTTGCAGGTCAACATCATTGGCGTCGCAGAACTCCTGCACCGCGGTCGCCTTCTTTCGTCCCCAAACGACCGGCCTGGCGATCCGGCCCGTGAGAAGACCCTGTTCGTCGAGCTCGAAATGGTTGCACAGCACGTGGTTGATCTCCAGGTAGCGGGCGACGGGTTCGGCGTGGATGGTGAGTGCCGACGAGCTCAACACCACGGTGTGGCCGCGTGCTTGGTGGGCTTGCACGATCTCGCGCATCGCGGGGAAGACGCGCGAGGCAACGCGCTCGACGAACAGTCGCTCACCGAGTTCGTCAAGCTCGGCCAGGGATTCGCCGCGCAGATAGCCCGCCGCCCTTGTCAGCAGGTGCTCGAATCGCATCCGGCCGAGCCGGTACCGCATCGACGCCTCGATGACTCCAACCACCTCGCCGATCCGCGCTTGCCTGCGTCTGATCCGGTCGTTTGCGTGCGCTGTCGCGGTGAACCCGTCGACCAGCGTGCCGTCGAGATCGAAGAACGCCCCGACCTGCGGACCGGGCGTGCTTGCGCCGATCTCCGCGATCGGATCTGCTGCAGGAGGCTGCGCGCTCATCGCGCTCAAGCCTACGTAGCTGCGTACAGACCGCGCCCTGTGACCAGCGGCATATCGAGCGTGGTCCGGATGCCGGGCAGCGCCGCGACAACGTCTGGGATGGCGTTCACGATCCGGCCGGCCGCCGCGAGGATGGCCGCGTAGTTGTGGTCGCCGCTGCGGCTCGTCGGGCAGATGTCCATGGCGTAGCAGGGCTCGCCGACGATCTCGACGCGGTAGGACCCGCCGGGCTGAGCGGGCTGCGCCCAGTCCGGTCGGAGGTCACCCCGCAACCGGGTGACGTGCTCGACGACGATCACCGGCTTGCCCTTGACCATTCCCTCGATCTGGAAGCGCAGCGCGGCCACCGTGCCTTTGGCGATGTGACCCGCCGCGATATCGAAATCCTCCGGCGCAGGCTCCTGTTCGACGGAGTCTCTGATCTCGTCGACCTCGATCCCGAGCCCCGCCGCGAGCTGTCGGATCGCGGTGCCCCAGGCGATGCTGAGCACGCCGGGCTGGAACAACATCGGGAAGTCGCCGATCTGATTGCCGAAGCCCATGACGTCGAACATCACCGTGGCTCCGTCGTAGGTCGCGTAGTCGGCGATCTCCATAGTGCGCACCTGCTCGATGCTTTGGCACGTTCCTGCCAATGCAAAGGGCAGAAGATCGGTCGCGAACCCGGGATCGACCCCTGTCATGAAGACCGACGAATTGCCCTCTCGCGCAGCATCTTCGATGCGTTCGATGTACTTGTCGGGGATCACCTGCCACGGGTACTGCAATACGCCTGGCGCCGAACCCGCGACGTCGATACCCGCGGCAAGTATGCGTCGAATGTCGGCCATGGCCTCGGCAAGCCGGGTGTCGCCCATCGCGCAGTAGACGATGCAGTCGGGTTTGACCGCGATGATCGCGTCGAGGTCATTGGTCGCGGCAACAGCGGTCGTAACACCTAGCCCGGCCAGCTCACCCGCGTCCTTGCCCACCTTGGCGTCCGTGGACACCCAGACGCCGGTCAGGTCGAAGCGCGCGTCGTTCACCAGTTGTTTGAGCGCGAGGCGGCCACAGTTGCCGGTGCCGACGAGCGCGACGCGGATCGCCATGATTTTTCCTTTCGCAAAACTGGAACAGGTTCTACTTGTAGCACGCGCGCAAGGTAGCCTGACCCGTCATGGGACGCGTGGACGACAAAGTTGCACTGATCAGTGGCGGCGCTCGCGGCATGGGCGCAGAGCACGCGCGGGCTCTGGTGGCCGAGGGCGCCAAGGTGGTGATCGGCGACATCCTCGACGAGGAGGGCAAGGCGCTGGCCGACGAGATCGGTGACGCCGCGCGCTATGTGCACCTCGACGTAACGTCGGCCGAGGAGTGGGACGCCGCGGTTACCACCGCGGTCAACGAGTTCGGCAAGCTCAATGTTCTGGTGAACAACGCCGGCATCGTCGCCCTCGGCCAGATCGGCAAGTTCGACATGGCGAAGTGGCAGAAGGTCATCGACGTCAACCTGACGGGCACGTTTCTCGGCATGCAGGCTTCGGTCGAAGCGATGAAGGCGGCGGGCGGCGGATCGATTATCAACGTCTCCTCGATCGAGGGCATGCGTGGCGCCGTCATGGTGCATCCGTACGTGGCCTCGAAGTGGGCGGTCCGCGGCCTGACCAAGTCGGCGGCGCTGGAACTCGCGTCAGATCAGATACGG
>DASQCE010000548.1:0-6033 GCA_035634855.1 Mycobacterium sp. | reverse complement strand
TGGGGTGGTGGGGATTCCGATCACCGACCTGGCCCGCCTCGCGCAGGCGTCGGGCATCCGTTACATCGGCTTCCGGCACGAAAGCGACGCCGGGCACGCGGCGGCCGCGGCCGGATTCCTCACCAAAAAGCCCGGCATCTGTCTGACGGTGTCGGCTCCGGGCTTCCTCAACGGGCTTGTGGCGCTGGCCAATGCCACCACCAACTGCTTCCCGATGGTGCAGATCTCCGGCTCCAGCGAGCGCCATCTCGTCGACCTCCAGCGCGGAGACTACGAGGAAATGGACCAGCTGCCGGCGGCCAAGATGTTCGCCAAGGCGGCATACCGGGTATCGCGGGCCGAAGACATCGGCCGCGGCATCGCCCGCGCGATCCGCACCGCGGTGTCCGGCCGTCCCGGGGGGGTCTATCTCGATATCCCGGCCGCGGTGCTGGGCGAGGTGATCGATGCAGAGGAGGCGGCAGGCACGCTGTGGCGGGTCGTCAACCCGGCACCGCGTCAGCTGCCCGAAACGGAGACGGTCGACTCCGCGATCGACCTGCTGGCCAACGCGAAGCGGCCGTTGATCGTGCTCGGCAAGGGTGCCGCCTACGCGCAAGCTGACGAACAGATCACCGAATTCGTCGAGACCACCGGTGTGCCGTACCTGCCGATGTCGATGGCGAAGGGTCTACTGCCCGACGACCACCCGCAGTCGGCAGCCACCGCCCGCTCACTAGCCTTGAAGCGGGCCGACGTGGTGATGCTCGTCGGTGCACGCCTGAACTGGCTGCTCGGACATGGCGATGCGCCACAGTGGAATCCGGACGCCAAGTTCATTCAGGTCGACATCGCCGCAGCCGAGATGGACAGCAATCAGCCCATCGCCGCTCCGCTCGTCGGCGACATCGGCTCGGTGATGGAAGCCCTCCTGGAGCGGGCGAAACCCGGCCAGATCACTGTGCAGACCGAGTGGCGCGAAGAACTTTCGGCCAAGTCGTCGCAGAACGTCGCCAAGATGGCGGGTCGCCTCGAGGCCGCCCTGACCGCGCACCCGATGAAGTTCCTCGGCGCCTTGCAGGCCATCCGCGATGTCCTGCACGACAACCCGCAGGTGTACGTCGTCAACGAGGGCGCGAACGCGCTCGACTTGGCGCGCAACACGATTGGCATGCAGGTACCCCGGCACCGGTTGGACAGCGGGACATGGGGTGTCATGGGTATCGGCATGGGCTACGCGATCGCCGCCGCAGTCGAGACCGGCGACCCCGTCGTCGCGATCGAAGGTGACAGCGCATTCGGGTTCAGCGGTATGGAGCTGGAGGCGGTCTGCCGCTACAACCTGCCCATCGTCACCGTCATCCTCAACAACAGCGGCGTCTACCGCGGCGACGACGTGTCCACGACGGACGACCCGGCGCCGACCGTGCTGCAGGCTCGGCACGAGTACATGATCAAAGCATTCGGCGGCAAGGGATATCAGGCGACAACGCCCGCAGAAGTCGCCGCAGCGCTGCGGGAGGCCCTCGCATCCGGCAGGCCGGCGCTCATCGACTGCGTCATCGACCCCTCGGACGGCACGGAGAGCGGCAACATCGCGCACCTCAACCCCAAGGGCATCACCGCCAAGCACTGAGCTCGCCCGTACCGACACGATCAACAAACTCAGAAAGGAAACGTGTCATGACTGATTTGCCGCTCTCCGGGATCAAGGTGATCGACTTCACCGGGGTCCAGGCGGGCCCGGCGTGCACCCAGATGCTCGCCTGGTTCGGAGCCGACGTCCTCAAGGTCGAGCGCACGAGCGGGGGTGATGTGACACGTAATCAGTTGCGGGACATCCCTGATCTGGACGCTCTGTACTTCACCATGCTCAACAGCAACAAGCGCTCGCTGGCGATCGATACGAAGTCACCCGAGGGACTCGAGGTGATGGAGAAGCTGGTCCGCGGCGCGGACGTGCTGGTGGAGAATTTCGCACCCGGCGCCATGGACCGCATGGGACTGTCATGGGACAAGCTGCAGCAGTGGAATCCGCGCTTGATCTTCGGTTCCGTCAAGGGATTCAACGATGACTCGTCGTGGAACGACCTCAAGGTCTATGAGAACGTCGCGCAGTGCGCCGGGGGCAACGCCTCGGTTACCGGCTTCTGGGACGGTCCGCCGACCGTCGCAGGCGCGGCCCTCGGCGACAGCAACACGGGCATGCACCTGTTGATCGGGATCCTCACCGCGCTGATTCAACGCGACAAGACAGGCAAGGGACAGAAGGTGTCTGCCGCGATGCAGGACGCCGTGCTGAACCTATGCCGGGTCAAGCTGCGCGACCAGCAGCGCCTGGACCGGGTCGGCTACCTGGAGGAGTACCCGCAGTGGCCGAATGGCGAGTTCGGCGAGGCGGTTCCGCGTGGCGGCAACGCCGGCGGCGGCGGCCAGCCCGGCTGGGTGGTCAAGTGCAAGGGATGGGAGTCCGACCCCAACGCTTACATCTACTTCACGATCCAGGAGCAGAACTGGAAGCGGACGGCCGAGGCCATCGGTCGGCCCGAGTGGGTCGATGACCCGGCCTACAACACCGCCCGTGCCCGCGCGGACAAGATCTTCGACATCTTCGCCGAGATCGAGAAGTGGCTGGCCGACAAGACCAAGTACGAGGCGGTCGACATCCTGCGCAAGTGGGAGGTGCCTTGTGCACCAGTGATGTCCATGAAGGAGATCGCCGAGGACCCCGACCTGCGCAAGAGCGGAAGCGTGGTCGAGGTGGAGCAGCCCGGCCGGGGTACCTTCCTGACCGTCGGCAGCCCGATCAAGTTCTCGGAGTTCAAGCCGGATATCAAGGGCGCACCACTGCTCGGCGAGCACACCGACGAGGTCCTTGCCGAGCTGGGCTACGACGCGGACACCATCGCCAAGTGGCACGAGAAGAAGATCGTCGTCTGAACCCGCCCGCCCGGGTGAGAACCGCCCCAGGTCGCTTCCTGGGGCGGTTCCACCCATTCTCCTAGCCGTTCACCTGCCTGCAGGAAAGGGGGCGAGCGCCATGAGCGTGGCCCTTGTCCGAGAGATTGCCGCCACCCATCGCGGGCAGCGCGGCGCCCTGCTTCCCATCCTGCACGCGGTCCAGGATGCCTTGGGATGTGTTCCACCGGAGGCGATTCCAGTACTGGCTAACGAACTCAACCTTTCCCGTGCCGATGTACACGGGGTCGTCTCGTTCTACCACGACTTCCGTTCCGAGCCTGCCGGTCGCACCACCGTGCGCATCTGCCGGGGGGAGGCCTGCCAGGCACTCGGCGCGGAGCGACTGGTCAGCCACCTGCGAAACAGATGCGCAATATCATTGGGGGAGACCAACCTCGATGGGTCGATGACCGTTGAGCAGGTCTTCTGCCTGGGCAACTGCGCGTTGGGCCCCGCGGCGCAAGTGAATGGTCGGCTGGTGGGCCGGCTGGACGAGTCGCGCTTGTCGTCGATAGTCGACGAGGCGGTCTCGCAGTGAGCACGTTGACAGCACCGGTTACGGTCTACGTGCCAAGGGATTCCGCAGCAAGATCCGTGGGCGCGGACGACGTAGCGGAGGCGCTGGAGCGCGCCGCAGCGCGCCACGGCCGCTCGATTCGGTTGGTCCGCAATGGTTCTCGAGGAATGTTGTGGCTGGAGCCACTGGTCGAGGTGGCGACGGCCGACGGACGGATCGGCTACGGGCCGGTTGCTGTGTCCGATGTCGACCGCCTGGTGGCCGAGGGGTTGTTCGACGGTGTCGAGCTACCGCAGCGGGTGGGAGCGGTTGATGAATTACCCTGGCTCGCGACGCAGAATCGAGTCACCTTCAAGAGGATGGGCGTCACCGATCCGTTGTCGCCAGACGACTACCTGCGTCACAGTGGACTCGTCGGACTGGTTCGCGCACTGGAGGTTTCACCGGCGGAGGTCGTCGCCGAGGTCACGGACTCCGGCTTGCGCGGCCGCGGCGGTGCGGGCTTTCCCGCAGGCGTCAAATGGAAAACGGTGCTCGACTGCGTTGACGAGCTGAAGTTCGTCTGCTGCAACGCAGACGAAGGCGACAGCGGCACCTTCGCCGACCGGATGGTGATGGAGGGCGATCCGTTCCTGCTCATCGAGGGCATGACGATCGCGGCCTACGCCGTCGGTGCCACCGAGGGCTACATCTACATCAGGTCCGAATACCCGGATGCCGTCGCCACAATGCGAACTGCCATCGAAATCGCCCATGGGCGAGGGTGGCTCGGCGACAGCATCCTTGGCTCGTCACTGAATTTCGACCTGCACGTGCGGGTGGGCGGCGGGGCCTACATCTGCGGCGAGGAAACCTCGATGCTGGAAAGCCTCGAGGGTAAACGCGGCATGGTGCGGGCCAAGCCCCCGATCCCCGCCATCAACGGCTTGTTCGGCAAGCCGACGGTGGTGAACAATGTGCTCACCCTTGCCACCGTGCCGACCGTCCTTGCCGATGGCGCACAGGAGTATCAACAGCTCGGTGTGGAACGGTCACGCGGCACCCAGGTGTTCCAACTCGGTGGGAACATCAAGCAGGGCGGCATCGTGGAGACGGCGTTCGGGGTGACGCTCGGCGAACTCGTGGACGGCTACGGCGGCGGCACCCGGTCAGGTCGACCGGTGCGTGCGGTCCAGGTCGGTGGGCCGCTGGGTGCCTATCTGCCGAGGTCGAAGTTCGACCTGCCGATGGACTACGAGGCCTTCGCGGCGGTGGGTGCGATGGTCGGCCACGGCGGCGTCGTGGTGTTCGACGAAACCGTCGACATGGTGGCCCAGGCCAGGTTCGCGATGGAGTTCTGCGCCGCGGAGTCGTGCGGCAAGTGCACGCCATGCCGCGTCGGAGCGGTGCGCGGCGTTGAAGTGATCGACCGGATCGCCGCGGGCGAGCACCGCGACGAAAACCTGGCCCTGCTCGAAGACCTGTGCGACGTGATGACCGAGGGATCGTTGTGTGCGATGGGTGGGCTCACGCCGATGCCGGTGCGCAGTGCGATCTCGCATTTCTCCGACGACTTCATTGCCAGGCAACCGATTTCACCGACAAGCACTCTGCACATCAGCGCGAGGACGGAAGGTAAGCCGTGAGCCTGCTCAAGGAACCTGACTTCGGCACCCCGGCCAAGGACGGCCCGGCGACCGTCTCGCTGGAGGTGGACGGGCTGAGCGTTTGCGTTCCCGAGGGCACCTCGGTCATGCGGGCGGCCGCCATCGCGGGCGTCGACGTCCCGAAGCTGTGCGCCACGGACCGGCTCGAAGCGTTCGGTTCCTGCCGGCTCTGCCTGGTGGAGATCGACGGCCGCCGCGGGACCCCGGCCTCGTGCACCACCCCGGTGGCCGACGGCATGGTAGTCCGGACCCAGTCACCCAAGGTCGCCAAACTCCGTGAGAGCGTCATGGAGCTGTACATCTCCGACCATCCGCTGGACTGCCTCACCTGTTCTGCCAACGGCGACTGCGAACTGCAGGACATGGCAGGCGCGGTCGGCCTGCGTCAGGTCAGGTACGGCTACGAGGGCGAAAACCACCTCGACGCAGTCAAAGACCAGAGCAACCCGTACTTCGACTTCGACCCGTCCAAATGCATCGCCTGTTCCCGCTGCGTGCGCGCCTGTGACGAGATCCAGGGCACGTTCGCGCTGACGATCGAGGGCCGGGGCTTCGCGTCCAAGGTGTCGCCGGGTGCGGGCGAGTCCTTCATGGACTCCGAGTGCGTGTCCTGTGGCGCCTGCGTGCAGGCCTGCCCGACGGCCACGCTTCAGGAACGTTCCGTGATCCAGCTGGGGATGCCGTCGCGCTCGGTGATCACCACCTGCGCATACTGCGGCGTCGGGTGTTCGTTCAAGGCGGAGCTGCGCGGTGACGAGCTGGTTCGCATGGTGCCCCACAAGGACGGCGGAGCCAACGAGGGCCACTCGTGTGTCAAGGGTCGCTTCGCCTTTGGTTACGCGACGCATCCCGACCGCGTGCTGCGTCCCATGGTTCGCGAGAAGATCACCGACCCGTGGCGCGAGGTCGACTGGGACGAGGCGATCGACA
>DASQCE010000547.1:0-9666 GCA_035634855.1 Mycobacterium sp. | reverse complement strand
GCTGATCGCCAAACTCGAACACGCCGGTGTGCAGCAGACGACCGTGGGCATCGTGGTGCCGACCGGCTATTCGTTCAACCTGGACGGCACCGCGATCTACCTGACCATGGCGTCGCTGTTCATCGCCGATGCGATGGGCGACCCGCTGTCGCTACCGGAGCAGCTGTCCCTGCTGGCGTTCATGATCGTCGCCTCCAAGGGCGCGGCGGGCGTAAGTGGCGCCGGACTGGCGGTGCTGGCCGGAGGTCTGCAGAGCCACCGGCCGGAATTGCTCGACGGCATCGGCCTCATCGTCGGCATCGACCGGTTCATGTCCGAAGCCCGCGCGGTGACGAACTTCTCCGGCAACGCCGTGGCCACCGTGCTGATCGGCGCGTGGACCAAGTCGCTCGACCACCGCCAGATGCATCAGGTGCTCGACGGCGACAAGCCGTTCGACGAACGCACGATGGTCGACGAAGAAGAGCAGGAGGAAGCCGGTGGACCCGGCGGCCGGGAACCCGCCGCCGCCGGCCACTAGCACCCAATTTAGTCCGGACCGTCCCAGGTGTGGACGGGCTCGTTGCTGTGCATCCGCTCGCAGTACAGGCGCAGCATCTCGGCCAACGCGTTGGGCCGGGTCATGCCCCGTCCTTGCAGCGCCTGCACGGTCGACACCTGCCACGCCGCGCCGTTACGCCCGGTCTTGGAGCGACCCTCGATCACACCGAGGTACCGATCACGCACGTCGCCCGAGACCTCCCAGCGACGCAGACCCTCGTCGGCCATCGGCAACAGCTTGCGCAGCACCAACTCGTCGGGTGTCACCTCGCCAAGACCGGGCCAGTACAGCCGCGCCTCCATCCCATGCTGTGCGGCCACGACGAAATTATGTTGTGCCGCAGCGAAGCTCATCTTCGTCCACAGTGGCCGGTCCTCTTCCGAGAGCGTCCGCAGCATGCCGTAGTAGAACGCCGCGCTGGCCATCATGTCCACCACGGTCGGCCCGGCGGGCAGCACGCGGTTCTCCACCCGCAGGTGTGGCTTGCCGTCGACCACGTCGTAGACCGGCCGGTTCCACCGCCAGATCGTGCCGTTGTGCAGCCGGAGCTCGGCCAGCTGGGGGGTGCGGCCGTCCGCGAGCGCCGCGACAGGATCTTCGTCGGACAGTTCGGGAAGCAGCGATGGGAAGTAGCGGACGTTCTCCTCGAACAGGTCGAAGATCGACGTGATCCACCGCTCGCCGAACCATACCCGCGGGCGCACCCCTTGCGTCTTGAGCTCGTCCGGGCGGGTGTCGGTGGCCTGGGTGAACAGCTCGATGCGGGTTTCGGGCCACAGCTGGTGGCCGAAGAAGTACGGCGAGTTGGCGCCCAGCGCCAGCTGTGGGCCGGCCAACACCTGGGCCGCGTTCCAGTTCCGCGCGAACTCGGCCGGGGAGACCTGCAGGTGAAGCTGCATGCTGGTGCACGCCGATTCCGGTGCGATCGATGCCAGCTGTAGGCTCAGCCGCTCCGGACCTTCGATGTCGATCAGGATGTCTTCACCGCGGGCGGTGAAGATGGAGTTCTCGAGCGCCTGATAGCGGGTCGACTCGCTCATCCAGCCGGCCGAAAGATGTTCGGGCATCAGCGTCGGCAGGATGCCGATCATCACGATGTGCGCGCCGTTGGAGTTGGCCTTCGCTTCCGCGGCATTCAGACTGGCCCGCACATCGGCCTCGAGCTCAAGCGCGGCGCGGCCGGGCAGCCGCCGCGGCGGAACGTTGAATTCGATGTTGTACGCGCCCAATTCGGTCTGGTAGGCAGGGTCTGCGATGGAGGCCAGCACTTCCTGGTTGCTCATCGCGGGCTGATACTCGCCGTCGACGAGATTGCACTCGATCTCCATGCCGGTCAGCGGCCGATCGAATTCGAAACTGGACTGGGAGAGCATCGTTTCGAACACGTCGAGGCACAACTGCACCTTGCGCCGGTACTCGCGGCGGTGCGCGCGAGAAAAGTCGGTCTGCTTGACCTCTTCGCCCACAGTGCGAGCCTATCCGCGGCGTGCCACCGCGACCTGCGGACTGAACAACCCGTTTCGTAGTTCCACCTCGATGGCCGGGTCAGCGTGCGCGGCCAGAGCCCGCAGCGCAGACGGGCTGTAGCAGCGCAGCGAACTGATCACGCCGTCGTGCACGAACGGCACCACCGGCGCCAGCGGCAGCATCGTCGCCAGCCGCACGATGTGCAGCGGTGACGGTGGCCGCGGCAAGTCGATGATCACGAGCTTGGCGGCGGCGCGGGTGCCTTCGGCGAACACGCGCGACGCCAGCGGCGGCGGTAAGTGATGAAAAGAAAACGTGAACACGGCCAGGTCGAAATGGCCGTCGGGTGCGTCGATTGCGGTGGCGTCCATCTCCCGGACCGTCGCCCGCGGGTGCTCGCCGAGGTCACCTGCCTCGATCGCCGCGACGGATTGCGCCTCGATGTCGGTCACCGTCACCTCGGCCGTCGGATGCCATTCGAGCAGCTTGCGGGACAGCCCGCCGTGGCCCGAGCCGAGCTCGAGGATCTTGGGGTCGGGCACGTCGGCCACCTCATCGAGCACAATGCGTGCGAACCTCTCGGTGTTGCCGAAGAGTTCGCCCATCCACTCCAGCGCCCGGATGACGCTGCGCTTGACCTTGTCGTCGACGTCGTCGCGGTCGAGGTACTCCAGGCGATCGGTCTGCAACAGCCGATCGACGCAGGAGGCATCGGGGCCGCCGCGGGGCATGCGGTCAATGTCGGTAATCGACTGAGCCATGTAGGCCATCATGGTCGATTGGGAACGCCCGGCGGGCAGGAAGCGCTGGGGGCACTCCCCTCGCAAGCGGGGGGCCCACCCGCCCGAAGGGCAGGGGGACGACCGGGAATGTCGCCGTTGGGGAGGAGCACGAATTTGGCCGAATTCATTGCCGCCATCGATCAGGGCACCACCAGCACGCGGTGCATGATCTTCGACCATGACGGCGCCGAGGTCGGGCGCCATCAGCTCGAACACGAACAGATCCTGCCGAAGGCCGGATGGGTCGAGCACAACCCCGTCGAGATTTGGGAACGCACCGCGTCGGTCATCACGTCGGCGCTGAACAAGACCAACCTGTCGGCCACCGACCTGGCCGCGATGGGCATCACCAACCAGCGGGAAACCGCGTTGGTATGGGATAGACGGACCGGCAGACCTTATTACCACGCGATCGTCTGGCAGGACACCCGCACCGACCGCATCGCCTCGGCGCTGGACCGCGACGGCCGCGGCGAAGTCATCAGGCGCAAGGCGGGGCTGCCGCCTGCCACGTATTTCTCCGCTGGCAAGGTGCAGTGGATTCTGGACAACGTCGACGGGGTGCGCGCCGCCGCCGAGAAGGGCGACGCGATCTTCGGCACCCCCGACACCTGGGTGCTGTGGAACCTCACCGGCGGTTCGCGCGGCGGTGTGCACGTCACCGATGTGACCAACGCCAGCCGGACCATGCTGATGAATCTGGAGACGCTGGACTGGGACGACGAGCTGCTGTCGTTCTTCGGCATTCCGCGGCACATGCTGCCCGAGATCAAGCCGTCGTCGTGCCCAGAGTCGTACGGCATCACGCGCGACGAGGGCCCGATGTCAGGGCAGGTGCCGATCACGGGGATCCTCGGCGACCAGCAGGCCGCAATGGTCGGACAGGTGTGCCTGGACTCCGGCGAGGCCAAGAACACCTATGGCACAGGCAATTTCCTGCTGCTCAACACCGGCGAAAAGATGGTGCGGTCGCAGAACGGGCTGTTGACCACGGTGTGTTATCAGTTCGGGGACGCCAAACCCGTTTACGCACTTGAGGGTTCGATCGCTGTCACCGGTTCTGCCGTGCAGTGGCTGCGCGACCAGTTGGGCATCATCAGCGGTGCGGCGCAGAGTGAAGCGCTGGCGCGCCAGGTCGAGGACAACGGCGGGGTGTACTTCGTGCCCGCGTTCTCGGGACTGTTTGCGCCGTATTGGCGTTCGGACGCCCGCGGCGCGATCGTCGGGCTGTCCCGGTTCAACACAAACGCGCATCTCGCGCGCGCGACGCTGGAGGCGATCTGCTACCAGAGCCGCGACGTCGTCGACGCGATGGAGGCCGACTCGGGCGTACATCTCGAAGTGCTCAAGGTCGACGGCGGCATTACCGCCAACGATCTCTGCATGCAGATCCAGGCCGACGTGCTCGGCGTCGACGTCGTCAAACCCGTCGTTGCCGAGACCACCGCGCTGGGCGCCGCCTACGCGGCGGGCCTGGCGGTGGGGTTCTGGGAGAACCCCGACGATCTTCGTGCCAACTGGCAGGAGGGCAAGCGCTGGACGCCTGCGTGGAGCGAAGACCAGCGCGCCTCCGGCTATGCGGGCTGGCAGAAGGCGGTGCAGCGCACCCTGGACTGGGTCGACGTCGACTGATTTCGGCGCGGTTACGGACGCTCACCGTGCGTTAGCGCGCCGAAATCGCAACTAGACCGCGGCGTCGAGCTCACGTTTGGTGTCGTCGTCGAGCTTGATGTCGGCGACGGCCGTGTTCTCCTCGAGATGGGTGACCGACGACGTCCCCGGAATCAGCAACACGTTGGGCGCCACCGAAAGTGTCCACGCGAGCGCGACCTGCGCAGGGGTGCGGCCGAGTTTCGACGCCTCGCGTAGCACAGCGGGATTGCCGAGCACGGGATTGTCGGGCGCGAAGGCCGAGCCGAGCGGGAAGAACGGCACGAACGCGATGCCGTGCTCGAGGCAGGTGTCGAGCAGCGACTGTGACGTGCGGTCGGCCAGGTTGTAGGCGTTCTGCACGCACACGATCTCGGTGCGATCGAGCGCAATCTGCAGGTGCTCGATGCTGATGCTGCTCAGCCCGATTCCGGCGATCAGACCTTCGTCGCGGGCCTTGATCATCGCGGACAGCTGGCGGTCGAACAGCTCGCGGTCCTCCACCACGGCAGGGGCGTTGGGGTCTTCGCCCGCAAACGCGCGTAGGTTGACGGCGGCGAGGCGGTCGGTCGCCAGTGTGCGCAGGTTGTCCTCGATCTGCTGACGGAGTTCGTCGGGCTGCTGGGCCGGCACCCAGTTGGCCTGTTCGTCTCGCACGCTGCCGACCTTGCTCACCAACGCGAGGTTCGCGGGGTAGGGGTGAAGCGCCTCGCGGATCAGTTCGTTGGCGACGTCGGGCCCGTAGAACTGCGCGGTGTCGATGTGGTTGATGCCCAACTCAATTGCGCGTTTGAGGACGGCCAGCGCCTGGTCACGGTCCCGCGGCGGCCCGAACACGCCGGGGCCGGGTAGCTGCATGGCGCCGAAACCGACGCGGCCGACAGTGAACTGCCCGAGCGAATAGGTTTGCATGGAGCCACAGTAAGACTTGAAAAGCCTGAGCCGCGCTGACCGCGGCCCAGGCTCCACAAATCGTCGGGTTATTCGGACTCGCCCAGGATTCCGTAGATCTCGCGGCGGGCATTGTTGACGATGTCGACGACGCGGTCCTGCTGCTCCTCGTTGGCGGTGTACGCCGACTGTGCGACGGCGCCCACCAGTTGGGCCACCGCGCTGCGCAGGTTCACATGTCCGGGCTCTTCATTTTTTAAGCCCTCGGCGATCTCCTCCCAGGGCGGGGTTTCGATCTTCTCGGCGGCGGCCCGGCCGTCGTCGGTCAGCTCGAAAAGCTTCTTGCTGCCTTCACTTTCGGTGGCCGCGATGAGACCCTCGTCGACCAGCAACTGCAGCGTCGGGTATACCGAGCCGGGGCTGGGCCGCCACAGGTTCTGGGTGCGTTCGGCGATCTCCTGAATCATCTCGTAGCCGTGCATCGGCCGTTCGGCCAGTAGCTTGAGGATCGCGGCGCGGACGTCGCCGCGTTTCCCGCGTCCTCGTACGCCGCGTCCTCGGCCGCGCGGGCCGCCTGGACCGAAGCCGAGGCCGAAACCGCCGCGCGGATCGAAGCCGAAGTCGAAGCCGCGGCCTGGGCCGAAGCCACGACCGGGTCCGAAGCCGAGGTTGCCCTCGAAGCCAGGACCCGCGGGGTGCTCGCGTAAATGGTCACGAAGGTTTTCGCGGAACTCGCGGCGGGCTTGCCTGCGCTGCTGATGAAACGCGCGCCGATCGCCGGGGCCGAAGCCGAAGCCGAATCCGCCGGGGGGTGGGGTGAATGGGTTGGTCATCTGTTGGTTCCTTACGTTTGGGTGAAAGCGCCCTCGCGCTTCCGATACGTCAACGATATATCGAATACTATCGCGATGCAACGATTATTTTGACCGGCGCTCGTCGATGGCGTCGACCAGCCAGTTCGCCCACTCGGCCTCCGTCGCATTCATCCGCAATCCGAACTCCAACGCGGCACGGCTGTAGAAGAGGCCGTCGCCGTCGGTCCAGTCGGTCGAGTCGCGCAACTCTTCCAGGCGCTTGACCTCGGCTTTGGCATGTTCCGCCATCGCGATTACATGCTCGCGTGCCTGTGCCAGGGGGACCTCGCCGAGTAGGAACACGCGCAACAGCCCGGCGTCGCGGAAGGGCGGATCGTGTTGGGGGTTCGCCACCCAACGCCGCAGCTCAGCGCGACCGTCCTCGGTGATCCGGTACTCCTTGCGGCCCCGCGGACCGACGTCGGACACCTCAATCAGCCCCGCGTCGGCCAGCTTGTTCAGTTCGCCATACAACTGGCTCTGCGTCGCAGGCCAGACGTTGGCCAGGGACTTCTCGAAGAGTTTGAGCAGGTCGTAACCGCTGCCAGGCTCCTGGGCCAGCAGTCCCAGCGCCGCAATCCGAAGACTCACGCACTGATCGTAACTCCACTATTGACATGTCATTAATGACCTGTCATGTTAGACATATGACCGATACCACCTCCCCCACCTTGTTCGGCACCGGCGAGTTCTTTCAGCGAGACAACTACGCTCCCGTGACCGATGAGCTGACCGAGTTCGACCTGCCCGTCGAGGGCGCCATCCCTGCCGAACTCGACGGCTGGTACCTGCGCAACGGGCCCAACCCGCGACAGGCGACCGCACACTGGTTCACCGGCGACGGCATGATCCACGGCGTTCGCATCGAGGGGGGCCGCGCCGCCTGGTATCGCAACCGTTGGGTGCGCACCGACAGCTTCAAGGAGGACTTCCCGCTCTACAACGCCGATGGCACCCGCAACCTGCGGGCCAGCGTCGCCAACACCCACGTCGTCAATCACGCCGGTAAGACGCTGGCGCTGGTCGAGTATTCGCTTCCCTACGAGATCTCCAACGACCTGGAGACGTTGGGCGCCTACGACTTCGGCGGCAAGCTGGTCGATTCGATGACCGCGCATCCGAAGATTTGCCCGACGACCGGCGAG
The DNA here is from genome assembly GCA_035634855.1 of Mycobacterium sp. GTDB lineage: Bacteria > Actinomycetota > Actinomycetes > Mycobacteriales > Mycobacteriaceae > Mycobacterium. The sequence continues at coordinate 2,336 of DASQCE010000547.1, read as the reverse complement.
CTGCACTTCTTCGGATATGGCAGCATCTTCGAGCCTTACGTCACGTATCACCGTGCCGACACCAACGGGGAGCTGACGATCAACCGGCCGCTGGATGTCAAGGCGCACACCATGATGCACGACTTTGCGCTGACTGCCGAGCACGTCATCTTCATGGACCTGCCGATCGTTTTCAATCTGGACGTCGCGATCAAGGGTGAGGGCGACATGCCCTACCGGTGGAGCGATGAGTACGGCGCGCGGCTCGGCGTGATGAGGCGTGACGACCCGTTCGGTCCCGTGCGGTGGTTCGACATCGACCCGTGCTACGTGTTCCACGTCGCAAACGCCTTTGAAACAACCGGAGTCGGCGGCACCCGCATCATCCTGCAGGCGGTCCGCTATCCCGAATTATGGCGCAACAGTGGCGGATTCGACGCGGATGGGGTGCTGTGGAGCTGGACGATCGACTTGCAGACCGGCACGGTCACCGAACGCCAGCTCGACGACCGCGCGGTGGAGTTTCCCCGCATCGACGACCGGCTGGCCACCCTGCCGGCTCGCTACGCGGTGTCGGTCGGAGACAGCCGCCTTGTCCGCTACGACCTGACCACCGGCGCCGCCGTCGAGCACGCCTTCGGCACGGCGGAGTCACCGGGCGGGCCGGGCGAGGCGGTCTTCGTGCCGTCGACATCCGGGCCCGCCGACGAGAGCAGCGGCTGGTACCTCGGCTACGTATACGATCCGGCACGCGACGGCAGCGACCTCGTGATCATCGACGCGTCGGACTTCGCCGCACAGCCTGTTGCCAGAATCAAGCTGCCGCACCGTGTTCCATACGGTTTTCACGGCAACTGGATAAGCGCCTAGTCAGAGGGTATTTTTCCGGCTTCCGTCCGCAGTACGTCCGCAGCAGATCCGAGCGCGAGGTCAATGAGCTCCCCCGCGGCCTTGCGAGTGCGGTCGTTCGCGTCTGGCCATAGGTGTGAATAGGTCGAGAGTGTTTGTGCAGCCGATGAGTGGCCGAGCGCGCGCTGCACGGTGACCACATCGCAGCCCGACGCGATCAACCCCGACGCGTAGAAGTGACGAGCGTCGTGTAGCCGATGCTCGATACCGATCTTGTCCCGTAAGGCCCGCCAGGCCCGACCTACTGTCGCTGCGTGAACGGTCCGCGTTCATCCTGCCCGGGAACAGCCAGCGTTGCGGTTCATTGCCCGGCAGGTACAGGCGGACGTGCTCGGAGAGCATCGTCACCAACTGGTCTGAGATGTACACCGTGCGCTCGGAGCCGTACTTCGGGCCGCGGATCTCCATCCGCCCGTCGTCGGTCCATTGGACCTGCCGCACAACGCGTAATTCCTTGCGCAGGAAGTCAATATCGCCGACTTGGAGAGCCGATGCTTCTGCGCGGCGCACGCCGGCGAATAGGCACGCCGCGATGTACGCGGTCAACCACCCGTCCGAAGTCCGCAGCGCGTTCCCCACCTGCTCAGGTGTGGGGATTGACATGGCGGCCGACGCCTTGCGCGTGCGGGGAAGCTTGATTTGGCTGGCGACATCGCGGGCCATGATGCGATCCCGCACTGCAGCGCGAATCACGGTGCGCGCGTTGGTGTAGCGGGTACGGATCGTTGTTGGCTCAAGCTCCGCGTCCTGCATCGCCTTGATCCACGCCTCGATTTGCGACGGTCGTAGGTCGGCAAGATCGATGTCGCCGAACGTGACTGACCTAGCGGTCTGGTCCATCACATGCCGTGTAGACGACACCCATACCTGGCGGGTCGACCATTCTTTGTAGAAGCTGCTGAACGTCACCTTCCCCAGCTTCGGGTCAACGTAAGAACCGGTCTCCTGGGCGCTGATAACCCCGTTCAGCCACCGCTGCGCATCGGCCTTAGTCATGAACCCCTTAGCGCGTTCCTGGCCGTCCTCGTCGACATACCTTGCCCGCCAACGCAAGCCCTTACCGTTCGTCGCGCTCGGCACCGTTTGAAGGTTCCTGTTGGAGTCGCGGACGGTCTTGGTCCACCGATCCTCGACACCGCTACGGCGGTTACGTCTCTGAGCCATCATCACCCTCCGTCGGTATCAACGTCGCGAGGCCCCGGCCCACACGTTGCTGGTCCTGCTCGGGGAAGGGAACGGTCGAGATGACGGTTTCGATGGTGGCTTCGATGGCCGCCATTATCTGACGCACGCGTTTCGGGTTTGTGTTTATGACGCGTTGATCCGCTTCGGGGAGACGATAGACGTTCTTTAGGCGATGAACTACCTGCTCGAGGTACTCATCCACGCTCGCCGGGACAGCGCCATCGTCGTCCGCAAGACGTTCCAAGAGCTCGGGGTTATGGTCG
>DASQCE010000546.1:0-5847 GCA_035634855.1 Mycobacterium sp. | reverse complement strand
GACGTCGCAAACGACAACTTCGATGTTGCCCTGTGGAATCCACTGCGCGGATACCTGACGTCGCACGGCGTCCGCTTCCACACCGGCAGATCAGCGGCCTCGGTGCAAGCCGGAACGCGGTTTTCGGTGAGTTGCGGTCCTCAGGAAAGCCTCGGCGCGGACGGCGTGGTCTTGGCCACCGATGTGGCCAGCCTGCAACACATCGTCGCGAACTCGCCCGGCCTGGGGAACGACGACTGGCGGCAGCGCATAGCGCGCCTAACACCCGCAGCGCCATTCGTCGTGCAACGACTCTGGCTGGATCGCGCCGTGAACCCAGACCGGCCCGCGTTTTTAGGGACTGGCGGACGTCCGCCGCTGGACAACGTGAGCGTGCTGGAGCGCTATGAGCGGCAGGCAGCAGACTGGAGCAGGCAAACCGGCGGGTCTGTCGTCGAATTGCATTCGTACGCAGTAACGTCGTTCGAAGGCCTTCGCGACCGGCTACTGAACCGGTTGCGCGAGATTTACCCTGAGACGGCGCAAGCACGCATCGTCGGTGAAAAAGTGTTGCGCCACAACGATTGTCCGCGGTTCGCTCCTGGCGACTTCGCCGATCGTCCTGGTGTCGCCACACCGCACGAACGACTGATGCTCGCAGGCGACGGTATCCGCATCGACCTGCCGGTGGCGTTGATGGAACGCGCCGCCACGACAGGATGGTCGGCGGCGAACCAGTTATTGGCGCGCTTCGGCAGAGAGGGCCACGACATGCAAACGGTGCCGGTAATGGGCCGCTCGGCGGCGCTGCGGCGCCTTGCCAACCGCGAAAGGCGAGTGCTGCGATGAACATGCTCGACGCGATCAAGTCACGGTTGTCGAAAACGTCGCCGTTCCAGACGATTCCACGTATTCAGTGGTCACAGCAGCGGCCAACCTATCGCGAGGCCGAATCGGCCGTAATCGCCGCTGCATTGCGCCGGTCGCAGCGCCGATCTGCCGGAAATTGGTACGCCTTCACCGGAAGCGACGGCATCCGCACGCGCCCACTGGGCACCACCGTGGGCGGGAAAGAGCTGGTCGCGTGGCGCGATGAACACGGCACGTTGCATGTCGGCCCCGGTGCGTGTCCGCATCTGGGCGCCGACTTGTCTACCGGCAAGGTGGACTGCGGCGCCTTGATCTGCCCGTGGCATGGCCTGCGACTGACCGGCGGCGGCGAGTTCGGCTGGAAGCCGTACCCGTCGTACGACGATGGCGTGCTGGCCTGGGTCCGCCTGGATGACGTCGGCGGTGAGCCGTCGACCGAAATGCCGGTGATTCCTACACGCCCCGACGGCGCCAGATTGCACGCCGTCACACGACTGGTCGGTACATGCGAGCCCCGCGACATCATCGCCAACCGGATGGACCCATGGCACGGATCATGGTTTCACCCTTACTCGTTCACTCGGCTCGAGGTGATCAGCTCCCCGCCACCGGGCGACGATGTTCCCGAGGAGTTCGATCGCTTCCTCGTCGCGGTGACGTTTCGGATCGGCAAGGTGGGCATACCGGTAGTCGCCGAGTTCACCAGTCCAGAGTCACGCACGATCGTGATGCGCATCGTCGACGGCGAAGGCTCGGGCAGCGTAGTGGAAACCCATGCAACTCCCCTGGGTCCGGGCGCCGACGGTCTGCCCCGCACGGCGGTGGTCGAAGCCGTCGTCGCCCACTCGGACCGCCCGGGATTCGCTCATGCGCTGCACGGCGCGGTGCTGATCACACCGATGATGCGGCGCGCAGCCACCCGGCTGTGGCGCGACGACCTGGCCTACGCCGAGCGCCTCTTCAGACAGCGGAATCGCGGTTGAATCGATTCCGCATCGATGGGTATACCGCCTGCATGAGCAAAAACCCCAAGCGGGGCGACAAGGTCCAGTGGAACAGCCACGGCAGCACCGTCACCGGAACCGTCGAAGAGAAGATCACTTCTGATACCCAAGCCGCAGGCCGCACCGTCCGTGCCTCCAAGGAAGACCCGCAATATCGGGTGCGCAGCGACAAGAGCGGGCGCGATGCAGTCCACAAGCCCGACGCGTTGCGGCGACCGAAGTAGTGCCATAGCCGTAGACGACGCCACCACCTGGAAAGAGTTCAACGACACGGTCAACATGACCGCCGCCGAGCTGTAAAAGTGGCTCGCCACGAGTGAGTCCAAGACGGTGGGACAGAAGGGACGGGAACAACGAGTGGTCACGCCAGCGGCCGGCGGATCGTAGCGCTATTGAAAGCCAAGACCTCCGATCTGCCCGATGACGACTACGAACACATGCGCAAAGTCGTTGGCTACGCTCATCGCCATTTGGCCCAACGCCGGTCGGTCGACATCAGTGAGTCGGCGTGACGATACTCCCTGATGAACTCCATGACCTCCTCCGGCGCGACGTGCAGCGGCCCGTGGGCACGCGCACAGAACTTATCCGATGGATCGATGCATAACCGATGCAGGTGCTGCTACGATCGCGTCAGGCTCTGAAGAGCGGCGTGCAGGCTTTCGACACGTGTCGCCGTCTTCGGCAGTCTTGCGGACGTCCAGCCTGGTCCCCCCGCCATCAGCTGGGCGTCCGCTTTTATCACGGCCTTCGCCGCGGCGATGTCGGCGGTTTGCGGGGTCTGCGACCACAACACCACCGTCGCGGGCTGCGGTCGACGCTCGATGGCATCGATCAGAGCCGCGCGCGGAACGTCGGCGCCGAGCATCAGCGCGCCGCGACCGCGCTCGCCGAGCGCCGCGCGTAATGCCTCGAGCGCCAGGCTGTGTGCTTCGTCTTCGCTGCACGCCAAGATGATCGAGGGGGCTTCGTCCGGAGTGATGGGCAGCCGCTGAAGTGAACGCGACACCGTCCAGGACAACGCGTGCTCGACGTCGATGCATCCTTCGCCTTCGCGCTGAAGCGATTCGATGGCCGAATAAGCCGGCCGGACAAGTTGCTCCCACGTGTCGACCACGCCGAAGTGACGAAGGTATCGGTCCAATTGTCGGCCTGCGGACGCTACGTCCAGATTGAAAGCGGAAGCGACCAACGACGCCGCGTCCGACTCCGAAGGGACCACGGCGTCCAAGGCCGAGCGAGCCGCGCTGCCGGGATTGACCCCCTCGCCGATCAGTTCACGCATGAGCTCGACGACTGCGATGTCGGCTTCACTGTAGAGCCGATGACGGCCTGGACTGTGACCGGACGGACCCACTCCGTAGCGTAGGTTCCAGCTGCGCAACGTCGCGACTGGCACGCCCACGCGGTCCGCGACCACTCCAACGGTGTACCGCGGCAGCTCGCCGTCGTCATCGCGCGCCTTGCGTCGGCTGCGTTGCGGTTCAGATCGTCGGCTCACTGAGCCTCAGGATAAATCTCGCCGCGGCCCCATCGGTCTTTCAATGCAGAAATGATGCATCTTCGTCGCACAGTGGGTATCCCACGACGATGACCCAGACGGAAGCGGATAAACGCGTGCGCCCCGACGCGATGGATGATGCGACGGTCGAGGCCGTCGGCGCCGTTTCGGAGGCCTTGGAGTGTGTCGAGAGGGCACGGGGTGAGCTGTACTCGTTTCATCAACTGATGGGACATGCCGATCTGTTGCTGGGCGAGGCGTGCGACAGACTGCGCGCCGCCGGCCACGATGCGGTCGCCGAGCGGCTCGAGACCGAGGTCATCGGCCGCAATGTGGTTCACGGCCGGTGGACCTTTCAAATCGTCGAGGATTTCGACGACAACTACTGGTCGGTGTTCCGCGAACACGAACGGCGCGTTAGGGACGAACTTCAGCGGGGAGTCCGCCACGTATTCGAAGCGGAGATGAAGGAGCGGCGCCGTAGCCATGGCAAGCCAGGCCACGAACGCCGCCCCCAATAGCGATTAGGCCGTCTCGGTGATCGGGCGGTCGACCCAGCTCATCAGGTCGCGCAGCTTCTTGCCGGTCACCTCGATCGGATGCTCGGCGTTCTGCTTGCGCAGCTCCTCGAGCTCCTTGTTGCCGCCCTCGACGTTGGCGACGAGCCGCTTGACGAAGGTACCGTCCTGGATCTCGGTCAGCAGCTGCTTCATCCGCTCCTTGGTCCCGGCGTCGATCACGCGGGGGCCGGACAGATAGCCGCCGAATTCCGCGGTGTCGGAGACGGAGTAGTTCATCCGCGCGATGCCGCCCTCGTACATCAGGTCGACGATGAGCTTGAGCTCGTGCAGCACCTCGAAGTACGCCAGCTCGGGCGCGTAACCGGCCTCGACCATCACGTCGAAGCCGGTCTTGACGAGTTCCTCTGTGCCGCCGCACAACACGGCCTGCTCACCGAACAGGTCGGTCTCGGTCTCATCCTTGAACGTGGTCTTGATGACGCCGGCGCGGGTACCGCCGATGCCCTTGGCATAGGACAGCGCGAGCGCCTCACCCTCCCCCTTTGGGTCCTGGTCGACCGCGATCAGGCATGGCACACCCTTGCCGTCGACGAACTGGCGACGAACCAGATGGCCAGGGCCCTTCGGTGCGACCATGCCGATGGTGACGTTGGCCGGCGGCTTGATCAGATCGAAGTGGATGTTCAGGCCGTGCCCGAAGAACAGCGCATTGCCCTCTTCCAGATTCGGCTCGATGTCGTTGCGGAAGATGTCGGCCTGTGCGGTATCGGGAGCCAGCAGCATGATCACGTCGGCCCACTTGGCGACCTCGGCGGGCGTGTCCACGTCGAGGCCCTGCTCGGTGACCTTCTCTCGCGACTTCGAGCCTTCCTTGAGGCCCACCTTCACCTGCACGCCGGAGTCGCGCAGGGAAAGCGAGTGCGCATGGCCCTGGCTGCCGTAGCCGATGACACCGACCTTGCGTCCCTGGATGATCGACAGGTCCGCGTCGTCGTCATAGAACATCTCAACTGCCACTTCGAGTTTCCTTCTCTTTTTGACTCTTCTGATTGATTTTGGGTTTTACTTGGCGGTGCCGATACCGCGCGGACCGCGCGACAGCGAGACCACACCGGACTGCACGAGCTCACGGATCCCATACGGCTCCAGCACCCGCAACAGAGCCTCCAACTTCTCGGGAGTGCCGGTAGCCTCAACGGTCAGTGACTCCGTAGAAACATCAACGACTTTGGCGCGGAAAAGATTCACCGCCTCGATGACCTGACTGCGGGTGGTCGCGTCGGCACGCACCTTGATCAGCGCAAGCTCACGATCCACCGAGTTGTCGGGCTCCTGCTCGACGATCTTGATCACATTGACGAGCTTGTTCAGCTGCTTGGTGATCTGCTCGAGCGGAGATTCCTCGACGCTGACCACGATGGTCATCCGCGACATGTTCTTCTGCTCTGTTGCCCCGACTGCCAGCGACTGAATATTGAAGCCGCGCCGGGAGAACAGCGACGCCACCCGGGCGAGCACGCCGGGTTTGTCCTCGACGAGCACCGACAGCGTGTGCGTCGGCGTTGCGTTAGTCGCCATCAGGCGTGCCCTTCTTCCGGATCGTCGAACAGCGGGCGAATGCCCCGGGCCGCCTGGATCTCGTCGTTGCTGGTGCCCGCGGCCACCATGGGCCACACTTGAGCGTCGGCGCCAACGATGAAGTCGATCACCACTGGGCGGTCGTTAATGGCCCGTGCCTGGTTGATGACGTCCTCGACATCTTCGGCACGCTCGCAACGCAATCCGACGCAGCCCAACGCCTCGGCCAGCTTGACGAAATCAGGGATGCGATGCGAATGCGTGGCCAGATCCGTTTGGCTGTACCGCTCTTCGTAGAACAGCGTCTGCCATTGCCGCACCATGCCCAGATTGCCGTTGTTGATGATGGCCACCTTGATCGGCGCGCCCTCGACGGCACAGGTGGCCAGCTCCT
>DASQCE010000545.1:0-6629 GCA_035634855.1 Mycobacterium sp. | reverse complement strand
GATGGTAGGCGCCTACGCCGCGCACGGAATGATCGCGGCGAGCGACGTGCCGACCCCGGCCGGGCTGTTGACCCGCAGATGGCCACCGACCGCTTCCACGCGGTCGACCAGTCCGATCAGACCTGATCCGTTCGCCGGGTCGGCGCCACCCGCTCCGTCGTCCTTGATCATCAGGTCGAGGTGCCCGTCGACGACCTGCACACTCACCTTGACCTCAGCCGCGTGCGCATGCCGCGCTACATTTGTAAGCGCTTCTGCCACAACGTAATAGGCGGCGACCTCCACTCGGTCTGGCAGCCGGCCGGGGACGTCGACATCGAGGTCGACGGGTACCACGGAGCGGCACGCCAGCGATCGCAGCGCGGGGCCGAGCCCACCCTTGGACAGGATCGCAGGATGAATGCCGCGAGAAATCGCGCGCAACTCCTCGGAGACATCACCGAGGCCTTGCACGATGTCACTGAGCTGATCCCTGATCGCATCCTGCCCCACGGGCAACGACAGCTCGGTCATGCGGGCCTTCAGGGCGAGGGAAACCAGGCGCTGCTGCGCCCCGTCGTGCAGATCCCGCTCGAGACGCCTACGGGCGTCGTCGGCAGCTGTCACGATTCTCGTCCGGGATGCGGTGAGGTCCGACCGGGCTTGCGCGTTCGCGATGGCCATGGCCACCAGCTCGGCGAAGTCGGTCAGGCGCGCCTCGGTGTCGGGTGGAAACGGTTGAGTGCGATAGAAACTCACCACGGCCACGCCCCACTCCCTGCCGTCGACGACGATCGGGGTGACCCGGCCCTCACGCAACACCCGCGTCGCGACATTGTCGCCGTTACGCAAGAAGTGTTCGCCGACCGACATCCGTTGCCCGCCGGATTCGTCATGCACCGCAACCAGCACGGCCGTGCCATCTGTCTCATAGCGGAACAGTGCGGCGTGTTGAACGCGCAGCGCACGCGCCAATTCCTTTGTCACGGTTGAGAACACATCAGCCGGCGGAACACCCTGCGCGACCACGGTCGCGACGCGTCGCAGCGCCGCCTGCCGATCGGCTGCCAGCTCGGCGTCTGCCGCCCTGGCTCGGGCGACCCCGGCCAGCGTGTTCGCCATCAACGTGATGACAAGGAACACGCCGATCACCACCCAGTTGCGCAGGTCGGTCGGATCGAAGGCGTCGTTCGGCCAGTTACGGAAATACCCGAAGCCCAACGCACTCACCACAGAGGTCACCGCGGCCAGGCCGGTCCCCCACCCGATTGCGACAACCAACGCACCGAGTAGATACACCACACCGAAGGTGTCCATCGGCGCAAGGCTCCTGAGCACCACCACCACCAGCGTCTCGGCGGAGATCGCCGCGGCCGCGACCAGCAGCCCCAGCCACATCGGCGGCGCTGTTGGGCGCACCAGTGTGGACAGCACGCGGCTGCCCGTATGCTGCCACCGGTTCTGATCGACCCCGCCGGGCCCGCGCGTGGTCACACACCTGGATAACTCCCGCTGCTGCCGGACACCTGAGCAAGGGCTGTCAGGCCGCTGAGACGGCTGTCAAGTGCTGCTAGCGGTAATCGCGAATTGCCGCCAGCGTCGAAGACGCGCACGGCAGCAGCCGCAATCGTATGTAGACATGGACACCAGCACCGGCACAAGCCTGGTCCGCCATGTGGTCGTGACCGTCCTTCTCGCTGCGACCGCGGTGGTGGTCGCCTGGAACGTCCTGTTCACCGGCGCCGGCATGGGGGTTAACCGGTATACGCCGGGTCAGGTTTTCAGCACCCCCGTTAGGGGGGCAGCCGTGCAGACAGACCCACGGCCCATCACGAGAGTTGCGTACATACAACAAGATCCGTTGCAACCAGGAGTGCCGAATGCAAAGTAGCACCGCAACACCGGAGTTCGACACGATCCGTCATACAGAGTTGGCCGCGCGATTCGAGCGTGACGCGGTCCCGTTGCTCGACGGGTTCTACCCACAGGCGATGAAGATGACCCGCAACCCTACAGAGGCCGAGGACCTGCTCCAGGAGACCGCAGCGAAGGCGTTCGCCGGGTTCCACGGGTTTCGCGACGGCACCAACCTCGGCGGCTGGTTGTACCGGATCCTGCTCAACACCCACATCAGCGGCTACCGCAAACAACAGCGACGGCCGGTGCAGTGGCTTACCGACGAGATCACCGACGGCCAACTGCTCGCCGAGGCTCGGCACTCGTCGATCGGGCTGCGCTCCGCGGAGGACCAGGTGTTGGACCAGCTGGGCGACAACGACGTCAGGGATGCGATGCGGCAGCTGCCCGAAAAACTGCGCACCGCGGTCTATTACGCCGATATCGAGGGCCGTCGGTTCAAGGAGATCGCCGAGCTGACCAATGCCCCGATAGGGACGGTGATGTCGCGGCTGCATCGCGGGCGGCATCGGCTGCGCGGCCTGCTTGCCGAAGTGGCCATGGAGCGTGGCTACGGCCTGACCGACGTCGCCTGATCACCGCGGCGGGTCGCCACGCCAGGAGAAGCTGTTCACGTATTTGCCCATGTCCAAGGCGATTTGGAGATTCGCTCCCGACGGCTTACCGCTGCCGAAGTCCGGGCCGAACGGACGGAACGGACCCACCGCGGCGGCAACCAACGCCAGGTCGTTCTTGACCGCCACCATCACCAATACGCGCATCTTCATGTAGCTGCTGTTGGCACCCTGTGGCCAGCAGTCGGCGGCCTCGCCATAGCCGGGCTGGTACCCGACCATCGCATTGGGGATCTTGTATGCGGTGCGGGCATCCGGAAACGTCCGGCTGATCAAGCTTTTGGCGATCTCTTCCGGTGATCGGTTCGCAGCAGGCTCGCTCATCAACTGCAGCGTGCCGCCGTCGCCGGCCTGCAGATCCGCCGTCACCCCATTGGGTTTGGTGGTGATCTTGTACGCCGACCCCTCTGCGGGATACGACACCGAGAACGCGCCGTCGGGCGCGGTGAATCGGGGGTTGGTCTCGACCGGTGTGCCCGTTGGCGGTCGCCCGCAGTTTGGCGGGCACATATAGCGGGCCGGGGGCTTGCTGATCAACATCGTGACACCGACCAGCGCCAGGGCTACCACCGCGATCGCGCTGAACCAGATCAGCAGTACGCGGGCACGCGAGTGTTGCACCGGCGGAGCGACATACGTCCCTTGCGGCACGGCATAGCCGGGGAAGTAGTCGGGTGTCATCGTGGTCATGACCCGTGGGGCTCCTGGTCGCTGCGCACCGGGCGGATGTCACGTCTCGCCGTGCGTGACGAACGCGACGACGCCCGCGTCGCGACACCGCACGCGGGGCAGAACGCCATGTCCGGAACGACATGTCCACAGTGCGGGCACAGCAGTGGCTCGTCAGACTGAATCTCGTCGTGCGCTTCGTGCAGCAACGCCAGCTGCAGCCCGACGCGCAGCAGAAACAGCGCCACCAGGGCCAGGGCCAGATACAGCGCCAGCATCAGCACTTGCGGGAAGTGGGCGACGTCGATCAAACCGAGGCCCAGGTACACCGCGAGCACCGCCACCGCGAACGACACCAACAGCGCACGCACCACACCGGGACGCTGCTTTTCCTTGCTCGGCGGACGTTTGAACCACAGTGCGGCACCGATCAATCCGCCCGCCGCCGCCGCGGTAAGCGGCACCGCCACTCCCCTGATGCCTGCCTCGACGATCAGGCTGTCCATCGGTCGCTTGCTCACCACGCCGGTGCCGAATTGCGGGGCCAACCGCGTCAGCGTGGCGGCCGCGGTGAACGACAGCGCGCCGAGAGCCCCAATCATGAAGCCGTCCAATGCCTCCCGTGTGGGTGGCCTCAGCAGCCGAACGATCACCGCGGGCATCAGCATGAGGATCACCCCGCCCAGCGGGATGCCAATACCCATGCGCAACATGCGCGCCCCAACGATGCCCGCGCCCAACGCAATTCCGTACGACCGGGCCATCATCCCGCCCGTCAACAGCACCCACCCGACCCCCAGCCCGATGCCCAGCGCCGCGGTGAGCGCCCATGTCCGCGGGGGGATGTCGGCGAACCCGTCGGATTCGCGCACATAGAGCATGAACAGGAACGGGAAGCCCAGCGCGGCGACCGTGACGAGCGCGGCGGGCAACCGCAGCACCGCGAACGCGACCAGCGCTATGAGCACCACCGCAAGCCCTGCCCGGAACACGATGCGCGACCGTGGCGGCAGATGCGGGAACAGCGAACTGGTCAACGACGGCTGCAGCAGGTGCTCGCCCGGCGCGGCGCCGAAGTCGCGGATGCGCAGCCAGTCGGGGCCTTCACCCGGACGCGGGGTGAGGTGGCATCCGCACAGCCCGCAGTACTCGCCCGCCGGCACATCCACCTGGCAGATCCGGCATTCGGCGGTAGGGACTTGTTCGTCGTTCGTGCTCATCACGTCGCCTTCTGAATAACGAGCAGGTTGCGCACCAGGTTATCGATGTCGGGTGTGCCGAGCCCGGTGACCAGGTCGTAGCCGGGACCCGCAGTGTCGACGGCGTTCCCGCCGAGCGTGACGTCGCGAAACCCGGGCAGCGGTGCACCGGCGGCGATGCGATACAGCATCGGATTGAGGTCACCGAGGGCACGCCCGCCGTTGGCGAGCAGATACTGATTCATCACCGCCGCCAAGCCTGCCCAGATCGGCGCGGACTGGGACGTGCCGCCGCCGACCAGTTCTTGTTGATTGAACACGATCCGCACGCCGGTGAACGGGTCGGCGACCGCCGCGACATCGGGTGTCAGCCGACGCGTCGGGTCCTTGTCGGGCATCACCGCACGCTGCCATTGCGGACGGTCGAACAACGACGACACCCCGCCGCCGGTGCCCTGCGACAGCGGAACGTCGAACCAGGCCTGCTCGGCCTGCCAGACGCCGTTGGCGTCGGTCGACAGCGTGGTGCCGCCGACGTCGACCATCTCGGGCAGCGACGCCACCGAGTCCAGCCCGACGTCGCTGGCGCCCGGCGGCGACGACCAGTCCTCACCGCCCTTGCACTCCAAGCCGGCGAGGTCACCGCTGGCGTTGAACGCCGCCGTGCCGTGCGAGTGCGCGGTCGCCAGCGCCGAGCGGACCGGTGCCAGATCGGCCGCGGTGATCAGCTTGTCGCAGCCCCAGCCGATCGAGAAGCTCCACACCGCCCCGGGAAACTGCCGGTCCGCGTCCTCGAGCATCTGCCCGATCTTCTCGTAGCCGCCGTCGCCTTCCGCGGTGGAACGGGCATTCCAGACGACCTTTTGCGCATCGGGCGCCACCGCGTGGGCGACCTCGAGGTCCATCGTGGTCTCACCGCGCGCTTCGCTCGGCTGTCCGCCCACCACGGTAGGGGTGAACTTGGGCAGTTTGTAGGTGGTGGCGAAGGTGTCGAGGTCGGCCTGCTCGAAGCCGTCGAACGCGAAGAAGACGATCGTGCTGCCCTTGCCGGTGTAGCCGCCTGCGGCCAACTTGTTGGCGTTGTAGGTGGTCAGTAGGTCGCCGGGGGTCAGCCCCCTGTCCGGCACATCCAGCGGCAGGATCGACGGCCGCGACGTGTGGTGCGGTGTGTAGCCAAGGATCCTGCCGAACTCGGCGACCTCGCCGCGCAGCGATTCGGGGATCGACGGCTGCTGCGGCGACGCGTAGAACACCTGACCGCGCTGGCCCTTGTAGTCGTGCACCTCGACATCGAATGCCTTCGCCACGTTCTCGGCGGCGCCCTCGACGACGGCCCATGCTTCGCCCGGTCGCCAGCGCACCGCCAGCCCGTTGTCTTCGGCCCATCCGAACAGCGCTTCGGGCCGGCTCGAATCGCGCAGCGCGGCGGTCAGCTGCGTGTCGGCCCGATGCGACGGCCCGAGGTCGGTCGAGCTGGCCAGCAGGTACGAGTACGGTCCGCCGATCAGACCCGCATTACCGGACACCGAGGGTCGCAGGTCGGAGACGAGCACGAACACCCCGACGGCGATGAGCGCCAGCGTGCTGAAATGCCGGGCTACCACAACCGCCAGCGTACGTCCGAGCTGGCCCGATGCGGCCCTAGTTATCGCCGGGGGGTGCGGTCGGCGGCGGCGGCGCCTTCACCGGGGGCGTGAACAGGTTGCCACCAGTCGGGTTGATCGACTTCTCCGTCGGCGCGACCGGAGGTGGCGCAGGCGTGGCCGGCGTCGTCGTGGTGGTGGTTGTGGTGGTCGTCGTTTCCGGCGCCTTCTGTTCTTCCTTGGCGCACGAGGCGGTCAAGCCCACCATCGTCACAACCGCAGCACCACCGACAAGCGCCGCGACACGGCGAGCCATCAGACCCATGATTTCGTCCTAACTTCGAAAGCCCTGTGCCAGCTGTTATGAAGATCAATCCAGCCAAACGAAACTCTACTCAAAGTTTTAGCAGGCGCACAGCGATTGTGCAGGCACTCCCCAGCCGAAGGATTGAACAGCGCCACAACGGGCTACACCCCCTTTGTCGCTTGTATCGCCGTGCCCACGAGGTGGTCGCCGTGTATCAACAGATTCTCGACCCGGTAGCGCATTCCCTGGCGTGGAGCTCCCTGATTGCAGCGCTGCCACTGCTGCTGCTGTTCGTGATGCTCGGTGCGCTGCGGGTGACCGCGTGGGTGGCCTCGCTGGTGTCGCTGGCGCTGGCGATCGT
>DASQCE010000544.1:0-8324 GCA_035634855.1 Mycobacterium sp. | reverse complement strand
ATCGGCGCAACGGTGATCCACAACCTGATCACCTCCCGCGCGGTGCCGGAGCTCGTCGCTGAACGCGGTGGCACGCCGGTGCGCTCGCGCGTCGGCCACTCATACATCAAGGCGCTGATGGCCGACACCGGAGCGATCTTCGGTGGCGAGCACTCTGCGCACTACTACTTCCGCGACTTCTGGGGGGCCGACTCCGGGATGCTGGCCGCGCTGCATGTGCTGGCCGCGCTCGGCGAACAGGAACGTCCTCTGTCGGAACTGATGGCGGACTACCAACGTTATGAAGCGTCCGGCGAGATCAACTTCACCGTCACGGATGCCGAATCGTGTGTCGATGCCGTGCTGACGTCTTTTGGCACCCGCATCCACTCAATGGACCACCTCGACGGGGTGACCGTCGACCTCGGTGACGGCAGCTGGTTCAACCTGAGGATGTCCAACACCGAGCCATTGCTGCGGCTCAACGTCGAGGCCAGAACCGGCCAGGAGATCGACGAGATCGTCGGACTCATCTCCAAAATAGTTCATGCCCAAATGCCCTCAGACACTGAGGCGGCCACGTGAACGCCACTCAGGCCGCCGTCGACCTCGATGACGTGGAAGGCCTACTCGCCGCTGACCGAGACGGTTTGCTGCGCGCGGCGTCGATGGGCGGTGCGCAGGTGCGCGCCACCGCCGCGGCGCTCGAAGAGGGCGATCTGGATGCGCTGAAGTCCGGCCAGCCGCCGCGCACCGTCATCTGGGTGGGCGGTCGGGGTAACGCCGAGACGGCGGGCCAGATGCTGTCGGCGACCTTGGCCGGCTCGGTGGCCGCTCCGATCGTCGTCGCGGCCGAGGTGCCGCCATGGATCGGCGCGCTCGATGTGTTGATCCTCGGTGGCGACGACCCCGGCGACCCCGCCCTGGTTTCAGCGGCCGCGACCGGTGTGCGCCGCGGCGCGCGCATCGCCGTCGTCGCGCCGTACGAAGGCCCGCTGCGCGACGCGACCGCCGGCCGGTCGGTGTCGCTGGCGCCCCGACTGTGGGTCCGCGACGACTTCAACCTGGTCCGCTACCTGGCGGCAGGCCTTGCCGTGCTGCAGGTAGTGGATCAGGGCCTACGGGTGGACCTCTCCATGCTGGCCGACGAGCTCGATGCCGAGGCGTTCCGCAACAGCGCCGGACGCGAGCTGTTCACCAACCCCGCCAAGACGCTGGCCGAACGCATGTCGGGACGCGACGTTGTGTTGGCGGGGGACAACGCGGGCACGCTGGCAGTGGCCCGCCACGGCGCGGCGATGCTGCTGCGGATCGCCCACCAGGCGGTGACCGCGGTCGGACTGGCCGACGCGCTGGTGGCCTTACATAGTGGAATGGGTGACCCGACTGGACTGTCCGGCGTTGATCGTGAAAAGTCGATATTCCATGACGAGCAGATCGACGGCCCGCTGCCGCGGCGGCTGCGCACCTTCGTGTTGGCAACCGACGACGAGCGGCCGGTCGTGCTCGCGCGGGTGAGCGGGCTCGACGACGTCGACGTGATCAACGCCGAGGACGTGCCGGAGGCATTGGGAATGGTGGACGCGCCAGTGCCCGTCCCGCCGCCCGGGCGGCCGGAACAACAATTGGCAACGCTGGCCGTGCGCTTGGAGATGACGGCCACCTACCTGCGACTGGTTCGAGGTTAAGCGAGTGCATCTGCTACGCGGAGCGGTTCGGACCTATGCATGGGGTTCGCGAACCGCGATTGCCGATTTCACCGGACAGCCAAGTCCCACAGCGCATCCCGAGGCGGAACTATGGTTCGGGGCCCATCCGGGTGATCCGGCGTGGCTGGAGACCGACGAGGGCGAGCGGTCCCTGCTCGACACCCTGCGATCCGATCCCGAAGGCCAGCTTGGCACCGCGGTTCGCGGCCGCTTTGGCGACTGCCTGCCGTTCTTGGTCAAGGTGCTCGCGGCCGACGAACCCCTGTCGCTGCAGGCGCATCCGAGCGCCGCGCAGGCAGTGGAGGGATTCGCCCGCGAGGAAAAGCTGGGCATCCCGGTAACGGCGCCCACCCGTAACTATCGCGACCGCAGCCACAAGCCCGAATTATTGGTCGCGCTTGGGCAATTCGAGGCGCTGGCTGGATTCCGGCCCGCCGCGAGCAGCGTCGAGTTGATGCGCGCGCTCGCGGTCAGTGACCTCGACCCCTTCGTCAACCTGTTGTCCGGTCAGTCCGACGCCGACGGCCTGCGGGCGTTGTTCACCACGTGGATCACCGCCCCGCAGCCCGACCTCGACGTGCTGGTGCCCGCGGTGATCGAGGGCGCGATTCACTATGTGCGATCGGGCAAGAAGAAGTTCGCGGCCGAGGCCAGGGCCGTTCTCGAACTCGGCGAGCGATACCCTGGGGATGCAGGTGTGCTGGCCTCGCTGCTGCTGAACCGGATCAGCCTCAAGCCAGGGGAAGCCATCTACATGCCCGCGGGCAACCTGCACACGTATCTGCATGGCGTTGGGGTCGAGGTGATGGCCAACTCCGACAACGTGTTGCGCGGCGGGCTCACTCCCAAACACGTCGACGTGCCGGAATTGCTGCGTGTACTCGACTTCACACCAGCCGCCGACGATGTCATCCATCCCCGAATCACCAGGGACGGAACAGAACTCGTGTACACCACACCGGCGCCGGAGTTCGCGGTGTCGGTGCTGTGGATCGACGGCGAGCATCTGGGCCACGAGATCGACGCTCCGAGGCGCCACGACGGTCCACAGATCCTGCTCTGCACCGAGGGTTCGAGCGTGGTGCACGCCAAATCCACTGCGGTGACGCTGGAGCGTGGAGCGGCCGCGTGGGTGGCCGCCGACGACGGGCCGATTCGGTTGGTCGCGCAGACTCCGACGAAGTTGTTCCGGGTCACCGTGGGGATCTAGGGAGGGACCGAGCTTGTCGACCGAGGGAAGTACAAAAGCGATCCTGGCGGCGCTGCTGGCCAACGCAGGCATCGCCGTCGCCAAGTTCATCGGCTTCGTGATCACCGGCAGCTCGTCGATGTTGGCGGAGGCGGTGCACTCGGTCGCCGACACGTCCAACCAGGGCCTGCTGCTGTTCGGCCAGCGCCAGGCCCGCAAAGAGGCCGATCAGGTACACCAGTTCGGGTACGGCCGAAGCCGCTACTTCTACTCGTTCGTCGTGGCGCTGGTGTTGTTCACACTCGGCTCAGTGTTTGCGCTCTACGAGGGTTACCACAAGATCAGCCACCCCGAGGGACTGACGTCACCCAGTGTTGCGATCGCGATCCTGGTGGTGGCAATTGGTTTGGAGTCGTACAGCTTTCGCACCGCCGTCGTCGAGTCGCGACCACTGAAGGGGTCCGGCGGCTGGTGGCGCTTCATCCGCACATCGCGCAATCCGGAGCTGCCGGTGGTGCTCCTGGAGGACGCCGGTGCGTTGATCGGCCTGATCTTCGCGCTCGTCGGCGTCGGGCTGACGGTGCTCACTGGTGACGCGATCTGGGATGGCATCGGCACGGTCGGCATCGGTGTGTTGCTCGGCGTGATCGCGATCATCCTGATGGTGGAGATGCACAGCCTGCTCATCGGTGAGGGCGCCACCAAACAGGAGGAGGCGGCCATCCGCGCCGCGCTCGAGCAGACCGAGCACGTCGACCGCCTGATCCACATCCGCACCCAGTACCTGGGGCCCGACGAGCTCCTGGTGGGAGCGAAGATCGCGCTGGCGCCTCAGACCGACCTGGCGACGGTGGCGGTCACCATCGACGCGGCCGAGGCGGCGGTCCGTGCGGCGGTGCCTGCCGCCAGGGTCATCTACCTGGAACCGGACCTGGATCGTGCGCTGACCGGCCGCGCATAAACCGGATCAGTACGTCCTCGGCGAGGCCGTATTGCATCGCGTCCACCCAGAGGCGATGCCGGACCGAACCTCGTGCCCTGGCCCGTATCCCGCCCGGAATGGCGGCATAGCCACCGACATCGGCATCCGCCAAGAGGCCGAGAACCTCACTGGCGTCATCGGATTCGAGCTCGGCGATCAGCACCCACATGTCCGCCCAAACACCGTTGTCGCGTCCGCCGGGCGGCAGCCAGTACGGGATCCCGCAGGACGCTACGTCCTCGAGTGGCCTGATCAGCGAGCTCATGGGGCCTCCACCACCAAAGCTACCCGGGCTGTGCGCCTGCCACCAGATCGCGATCGGGCACTGACCGGCTCGCCCTTCTCTCGGCCAGCCACAGCCGCACGTTGTGCCGGATGGTGCGGCCGACCAGCCGCGCCGATGGGACCATGTACAGGCTGTCCAGCAGGCTGAACCGGCGCAAAAACCATTCGGCCAGGACGGGATCCGTCTCTGCCGCGCCGAGGAACTGGTCGAACAGGTTGCCCACCGGGCGGTACCACCACGGCATAGGCCCGGTGGCCCGGTGCAGGACCAGGTCGCCGATCGCATTCATCGTCCACACCGGGTAGGTGGTCTTGGCGGCCGCGCGATTGAAGTCGCGGGCCAGGTCCGCGCCGGGTGTCTCCAGTACGCGCCGAAGATGACCGGTCTGCAGCGACATCATCGTCATGCCCTGTCCGAAGGTCGGGTTGAAGCTGACCACTGCGTCGCCGAGCGGGATGATCCCGGCCGGGAAGCGATCCAATTTGTCGTAGCGCCGCCACCGGCTGGTCGGAAATTTGTGAAACGCGACCTCGCCGATGGGCTCACCGTGCCTGATCGCGGCGGCGACGTGTCCGGGCAGGATCTCGTCGGCCAGCGCGCACATTCCGGCGAAGTCGTGAGGCGGCTCTACCTTGCCGACCCCGAAGGTCGTCAGCCCCCAGGTGCCGTCTTCGTAGTAGAGCATGCCCAGCCCGAGGAGCTGCTTCCGCGAGGCGCCCGCGACGACGACCTTCTCGGCGATCAGTCCGTCCGGGATACGCAGTTGATGGGTGGCGTAGGCGATGCCGACGTCCACGCGGTCCTCGCGCGGTCGCTCAAAGCCCCACTGCGCCAACCAGACCGGCAACCGGGTGCCGCGGCCGGTGGCGTCGACGACGAGGTCGGCGCCCACCGGGTCACCGGAATCGAGCACCACGCCCGTTACCAGCTGGCGCCCCGGCTCGTATCGGGGTTCTGAGACCGCAGCACGCACGAATTCGAGGTTGTCGATCGCTGTCACCCGGCGTCGGATCTGCCATTCCAGGTGTGGCCTGCTGGGCACGTATGCGGTGAACTCGTCCTGGAGCTTGTGATGGGTGCCAAGCACATGGCCTGCCGCGCCGAAGTGAATACAGTCCGGTCGGTTCTCCAGAATCGGCACCCCGGCGGCGACCATGTCGTCGAGCAGACCTGGGAAGTGCGTCTCGAACTCCTGGGCGCCGCGCGCCATCAGCAAGTGGACGTGCCTGCCCTGGGGCACTGCGGCCCGGTTCGCCGGTCCATCGGGCAGGTTGTCGCGCTCGTAGACCGTGACCCGCTCATAGAAATCCGACAGCACACGTGCGGCGCACAAACCGGCCAGGCTGGCCCCGATGATGATCGCGTGTTCGGTAGTCCGCCCCATGGATCACGACAGTACTGGGTACTCCCCGGCGAAACGGCTGAGAGAAATGGACCTCCGGAATACGCGAAAGGGACTCGGATGGCTGGGATTGGACTGACATGGCGAACCAAGTCCGTCGAACAATCGATCGCTGACACCGACGATCCCGAGACGAAGCTGCGTAAGGATCTCACTTGGTGGGATCTGATCGTCTTCGGTGTGTCGGTGGTGATCGGCGCGGGCATCTTCACAATCACGGCATCGACGGCAGGCAACATCACCGGGCCATCGATCTCGCTGTCGTTCATCGTCGCGGCGATCACCTGCGGTTTGGCGGCGCTGTGCTACGCAGAATTCGCTTCGACCGTCCCCGTCGCCGGCAGCGCTTACACGTTCTCTTATGCCAGCTTCGGAGAGCTGATCGCCTGGATCATCGGATGGGACCTCGTGCTGGAGTTCGCCGTCGGGGCGGCCGTCGTCGCCAAGGGCTGGTCCACCTACCTCGGCGAGGTGTTCGGATTCGCCGGAGGGACCGCCGAGATCGGAGGATTCACCGTCGACTGGGGTGCGCTGGTGATCATCGCGATCGTGAGCACCCTGTTGGCGATCGGCACGAAGCTGTCCTCCAACGTCAGCGCCGCGATTACGTTCATCAAGGTCACCGTGGTACTGCTGGTGATCGTCGTCGGCGCGTTCTACATCAAGGCCGCCAACTACACGCCGTTCGTCCCGCCGACCGATTCGGGCGGCGGAGGCTCCGGAGAACAGTCTTTGTTCTCAATGTTGACCGGTGCGGGAAGCAGCCATTACGGCTGGTACGGGGTGCTGGCCGGGGCATCGATCGTGTTCTTCGCTTTCATCGGTTTCGATGTCGTCGCGACGACCGCCGAGGAGACGAAGAAGCCGCAGCGCGATGTGCCGCGCGGCATCCTCGGCACGCTGGCTATCGTGACCGTCCTCTACGTCGCGGTCGCGGTAGTGCTGACGGGCATGGTGCATTACTCCGAGCTGAAGAAGGCCGGCGAGGACGCAAATCTCGCAACCGCGTTCACGGCCAACGGCGTGACGTGGGCGGCCAAGGTCATCTCGATAGGCGCGTTGGCCGGTCTGACCACGGTCGTGATGGTGCTGATGCTAGGACAGGTCAGGGTGCTGTTCGCCATGTCGAGGGATCGTTTGTTGCCCCACCAGCTGGCCAAGACGGGTTCGCACGGCACACCCGTGCGACTCACCGGCCTCGTCGGAGTGCTGGTAGCCGTGGCAGCGTCGGTGTTCCCGATGTCCAAGCTCGAGGAGATGGTCAACGTCGGCACTCTGTTCGCATTCGTTCTCGTCTCGGGTGGCGTGATCGTGCTGCGCCGGACGCGCCCCGATCTTCACCGGGCCTTCCGGACACCGTTGGTGCCGTGGCTCCCGATCGCCGCGATCGTCGCCTGCCTGTGGCTGATGTTGAACCTGACCGCCCTTACCTGGATCCGCTTCCTGGTCTGGATGGCGGTAGGCCTGGTCATCTACTCGCTCTACGGCCGTCGTCATTCTGCCGTGGCCAATCGGGAACCCGCTGTTTCGGCGTGAAAAGTTGCGCTGAGGACAGATAGAAATCACGCCCAAATCGCGTGCTGGGGCGGTTTCGTTCCAAGAGCACTTTACAAAATACGTCTATATGTCTAGACAGACGACAAAATCATGCCTATGGTCAAGTCAACGAGGCACTCACCCGAGGAGGCATGTAGTGACGACCCAGCTGTCTGACATCGAGATCTCCCAATGGCGCGACAGGAAGCGCTACCTCTGGCTGATGGGGCTGATCGCACCGACGGCGCTGTTTGTGATGCTGCCGCTGGTGTGGGCGTTCAACCACTGGGGCTGGTACGTGGCGGCGCAGCTGCCGTTCTGGATCGGGCCGATCCTGCTGTACATCCTGCTGCCCGCCCTTGACCTGCGCTTCGGTCCGGACGGGCAGAACCCACCGGACGAGGTGATGGAGCGGCTGGAGGACGACAAGTACTACCGCTACTGCACCTACATCTACATTCCCTTCCAGTACGCGAGCGTGATCGTGGGCGCCTATCTGTTCACCGCGTCCGATCTGAGCTGGCTGGGCTTCGACGGTGGACTGAGTTGGCCGGCCAAGATCGGTTTGGCCCTTTCGGTGGGCGTGCTGGGCGGGGTGGGCATCAACACCGCCCACGAGATGGGTCACAAGAAGGACGAGCTCGAGAGGTGGTTGTCGAAAATCACCCTGGCGCAGACGTTCTACGGCCACTTCTACATCGAGCACAACCGCGGCCACCACGTCCGGGTGGCCACCCCGGAAGATCCCGCGTCGGCTCGCTTCGGCGAGACCTTCTGGGAGTTCCTGCCGCGCAGCGTGTGGGGCAGCCTGAAATCGTCATGAGCGCTGGAAGCTCAGCGTCTGCGTCGGGCCGGCAAGAGTCCGTGGCACTGGTCCAACGATGTGCTCAACGCCTGGGCGATGTCCGTGGTGTTTTACGGCGTCCTGATCGCGGTCTTCGGTGTGGCGCTCATTCCGTACATCGTCATCTCCGCGGTATTCGGGTTCAGCCTCCTGGAGACGGTCAACTATCTCGAGCATTACGGCCTGCTACGTCAGAGGCTCGAGAGCGGTCGCTACGAGCGGTGCGCGCCGGAGCACAGCTGGAATTCCGACCACATCGTGACCAACCTGTTCCTCTATCACCTGCAGCGGCACAGCGATCATCACGCCAACCCGACGCGTCGCTACCAAACGCTGCGCAGCATGGCGGGCGCACCCAACCTGCCCAGCGGATACGCGTCGATGATCGCGCTGACCT
>DASQCE010000543.1:0-18607 GCA_035634855.1 Mycobacterium sp. | reverse complement strand
CGTGCATGGTCTGTCTCGGTAACCCGCAAACGCAAGGACGGCCGCACCGATGGATTCCACCACCGCACCTCGACAGTAGGCAATCACGGGTCAACGACTATCACCACCCAGAGAACTACCTAGTCGACAGGAACGACGACGAAGTGCCCTAGCCACCCGTGAGCGGATCGTTAGAAGGCGAGGGCCGATCCCGTGGCAGTGATCCGGGCCCTGGCGAGCCCAATTGACCTGTCACGCACGCGGACTTAGCGCAATTATCGGCCATTACCGCAGGCAACCGCGCCACAGTGGGAGTCGTAGCGGCCGGCATCGATACGCTCAATGGCGTGCCGGAAACCTCGTACGCACCCTGCGGCGATCTCAGCATCGCGTATCAGGTGTTCGGCGACGGGTCGATCGAGCTGGTCTTCGTCGGGCCGTTCGTCAGCCACGTCGAGCTGACCTGGGCCATGCCCGAATTCAAGGCCTTCTTCGACCAGCTCTCCACATTCTCTCGCGTCGTCGTGTTCGACAAGGCCGGAGTCGGGCTGTCGGATCCAGTACCCAATGTTCGCACGCTGGATGATCGAGCGGCCGAGATCGAGGCCGTCATGGACGCCGCCAGCTTCGGTGAAGCCGTCCTCTTCGGCATGAACGAGGGCGGCCCGCAGGTTATCGTGTTCGCGGCGAAACGACCGGAGCGAACGCGGGCGTTGATCCTCGCCGGCACGTACCCATTTACATCACAAGGGTGGGACGATCTCGACCGTGACCCGGCCGAGTTGCGGGCGCGCAGCCTTGCCGAGCTGGGTGAGGACTACGCGGCGTCGACTGAGCAGCTCGCCCGCCTGCAGGAATTCGGCCGCGCTGTCCGCTGGGCGTGGGGCAGCGGTGCGGCACTCAGTATCGGCCTGCCGTCAGTCCGGTCGATACGCCAGCTCGCAACGTTCGAGCGCATGAGCGCAAGCCCGGGGATGGCGCGGGCGACACTCGAAGCGAACTCCCGGATCGACGTCCGCCCGATCCTGCCGACGATCACCGCGCCAACCCTGGTCGTTCATGCCCGCGAGGACCCGGGCGTTCCGGTGCAGTGCGGCCGCTACCTCGCCGATCACATCCCGGGCGCGCGGTGGCTCGAGGTTGAGGGCGTGGACAGTTTGCCCTGGCTCACCGAGCCCGACAAGATCCTGACCGGGATCGAGGAGTTCCTCACCGGCAGCCATGCGGCACCGACGCAGTCACATCGTGCGCTGCGCACTGTGCTGTTCACCGACATCGTCGCCTCGACGGCACACGCCGCGGCGACGGGCGACCAGCGGTGGCGGGCGGTACTCCAGCGCTTCCGCGAGATTACAGCCGAACTCACGAACCGATTCGGCGGCACGGTGGTGAGTAGCACCGGCGACGGTCACCTCACCACGTTCGACGGCCCGACGCAGGCCATCCGCTGCGCCGAGGCGTTGCGCGGTGACGCCGAGACACTGGGCATCGAGATCCGTGCTGGCATCCACACCGGCGAGTGCGAACTGGTGGACACCGACATCGGGGGGCTCGCCGTACACATCGCAGCGCGGATCTGTGGTCTGGCCGGCGCCGGCGACATCCTCGTCTCCCGCACCGTGCGTGACCTGGTAGCCGGCTCGGGCACCGGCTTCGAGCACCGCGGCAGCTTCGAGCTGCGTGGCGTACCCGGCACCTGGCAACTGCTGGCGGTCGATCGTCACGGCGCGCGGGCGGGCACGCCCGAGGCGGAACTGGCGTCAACGCCCACCCCCGGGCCTCGGACCGCGATGCGCCGGTCGGACCGCGCCGTGGGGATGATGGCCAGGCGCACACCATGGATCCTGCGCGGGATGGCCCGCCTCGCCCCTACGGTTCGGAGCTGAAACAGCTACCGGAGTCAACGCGCTCGGGGTGCGATTTGCTGTTGAGGCCGACGTAGCCGCTGGGTTTAGACGCATCAGTGCATTACCTAAACGGTCATTCCAGGGACCGCGGCTGCACCCGGCTCGGCTGTACGGTGGCCGGGGCCCACTGCCAGGTCCATTACGAGGTCAGCGATTGGGCCCACGACGGCCCAACCAACGTCGACGACCTCACCCTGGCCTGTCCCAAAGACAACCGCAGCGTCAAACCCGGCGGCTGGAAAACCCGAAAACGCAAAGACGGCCGCACCGAATGGATCCCACCACCACACCTCGACAGTAGGCAATCACGGGTCAACGACTATCACCACCCAGAGAACTACCCAACGAGGGCGGAGAACCCACCGACGACTGATCGCCCGCGGTGGATTAGGTCAGCACGCCACGTCGACGTAGACGGTCATCGCTGTGACGGTGGTGACGATGTCATCCATCGCACCGGGTGCGCCGGAATCCATCCGGGAAAAGGTCTGACCCGGCCGCACCTTGCTGACGACACATTGGTCCAGCGGTGCCGTGCCGACCTTGTTGACGATGACGTCGAACCCACGGGCCTGCAACTGGCCGACCGCCTGCGATGCGTCGATGGTCCCCGAGGGAGCCGCGGCGGCGGCGCCGGCCAAACCCAAAGCCGCAGTAGCGATAGCTCCAGCGGCGATAAACGGCAAGGTGAAGGACTTCATTGTTCTTCCTTTCGAGAAGGCTGATGGCTCTTTCCTGACTGCGGTGTGCCAATGTCCTTCATTCGTTGCAGCTGTCGTCTCGGATGGGTTCCGCATTTCAATCGGCGCCCTCACCGAATTCGGCGGGCGCCTTCTCTTTGCCGTCAGCGAGCCATCAACGGGCGGTGGGCCCGCCACACCTTCGGGATTCGTACTCCGCGACCAAAAGCAGTACTGCGCGGGCCTTCTCGTCACCGGCTCCCGCCGCCAGCGCCAGATCGATCTGCAGCGAGAAGGAGCCATCGAGTGTCTGGTTCAGCACGTCGGTCGTAATGCACACCAGCGCGCGTGCGCGCGGCGACAGCTCGCCACTACCCCATCGCTGGTTGTAGTGATTCGCGACGAACCCGCGAACCTTCAACCAACTCGGACAGCGTGTCGACGGTCTTCCGCGGTCAGATCCCATCCGTCGACGGGCTGTAGTTGCGGTTCTTCCGAACGGTCCGGCTGACGCGGCTGCTGCAACACCACTGCGGCGGACGGATATCCCGCATAGGACGCTCCGCCGCCCGCCCGTGGAGCACATCGCCAACCTATGCCTTCCGCTGCCGGCTACAGAGGCGAGGCACCCCGCAGGTGTTCGAAGATCAGCGAGGTCTGCGTGCCTGCCACGTCGGCGTCGGCGTTCAGGTTCTCCACCACGAACGCGCGAAGATCGTCGGTGTCACGCGCGGCGACGTGAAGGATGAAGTCGTCGGCGCCCGCCAGGAAGTAGACGCCCATCACCTGCGGCCTGCTCCGGATGTGGTGAATGAAGCTTCGGATCTTGCCGCGAGCGTTGGACTGCAGGCTGACCGAGATCATCGCCTGCAGCGTCAAACCGAGCGCCGCCGGATCGATGTCAGCGTAAAAACCACGAATCACGCCGAGTTCCTGCAACCGCCGGACCCGGCCATGACATGTCGACGGGGCGATGCCGACAAGCTCGGCCAGCGCGCTGTTGGACATCCGCGCGTCGGCGTGCAGGGCGGTCAGGATGCGCCGATCGACGTGATCGATCTCGACGGGCCGAACATCCTTCGACGGCCGGGTTGTGGCCACGGCCGATCTCGTCAATCCTTCTGACATCTGATCATTATATCGAAGATACTTCGGAATGATTGCTATTACGCCGCAAATTCTTCACACTTTAGGCAGCCAACACGACTTTTTAGGAGCCGTCATGCGCGTCGGAATCCCGACCGAGATCAAGAACAACGAATACCGAGTCGCCATCACCCCCGCGGGCGTCGCCGAGCTGGTTCACCGCGGTCACGAGGTGATCATCCAGTCCGGTGCGGGCGAGGGTTCGGCGATCACCGATGCCGACTTCAAGCGGGCCGGCGCTCAGCTGATCAACAGCGCCGATCAGGTGTGGGAAGAGGCGGAGCTGCTGCTGAAGGTCAAGGAGCCGATCGAGCCCGAGTACTCGCGGCTGCGGAAGGGCCAGACGCTCTTCACCTACCTGCACCTCGCGGCGTCCAAGCCGTGCACCGACGCCCTGCTCGCATCGGGCACCACATCGATCGCCTACGAAACCGTCCAGACCGCCGACGGCGCACTGCCCCTGCTCGCCCCGATGAGTGAGGTCGCCGGACGACTGGCGGCCCAGGTCGGCGCCTATCACATGATGCGCAGCCACGGCGGCCGCGGCGTCCTGATGGGCGGCGTCCCCGGCGTCGCACCCGCGGAAGTCGTCGTCATCGGCGGTGGCATGGCCGGCTACAACGCAGCGCGCGTCGCGAAAGGCCTGGGCGCCCACGTGACGGTGTTCGACCTCAACTTCAACACCTTGCGCAAGATCGACAACGAGAACAGTGGCAGCATCGAGACCCGCTACTCGTCGATGCTCGACCTCGAAGACGCGGTCAAGAATGCCGACCTGGTCATCGGCGCCGTTTTGATTCCCGGCGCAAAGGCGCCCAAGCTGGTGACGAATTCCACTGTCGCGCACATGAAGTCGGGCGCGGTGCTGGTCGACATCGCGATCGACCAGGGTGGCTGCTTCGAGGATTCGCGGCCCACCACCCACGACGACCCGACGTTCGCCGTGCACGACACGCTGTTCTATTGCGTGGCGAACATGCCCGGCGCGGTGCCCCGCACGTCGACCTACGCGCTGACCAACGCCACCATGCCGTACGTGCTGAGACTGGCCGACAAGGGCTGGCAGGCGGCTTGCCAGGCCGATCCGGCGCTCGCCAAGGGCCTGTCCACACACGATGGCGCACTCCTCTCGGAGCAGGTGGCGGCCGACCTTGACCTTCCGTATACCGATCCGGCCGTGCTGGGCTGACGTTTCACACCCGCGAACCCGGGCGCCGCACACTAGCGGCGCCCGGGTTTGCTGTCACATGGGGTAAGTCGCAAAACCGTAGGGAATCGCCCGATTCCTCCCCTGCAATGCAAGCCATAGCGTCATCCCCACGACAGGCCGGCCGGGGCTGAGTGCTTCCGGGCAGAGGAGATGCGATGCACCACGTGACGGGAACATTCGGGGGTCGGGCTCGACTGGGGCCATCCCCGACGATGCCCGCCCAGCAAATCGCTGCCAGCGATAATGGCAAATCAGTATCGAGCCCGATCCGGTTGTCCTACTCACGGGTGTTAGCTCCCATCCTTGGGAAATGTCGTCGCCATTGCCCGTGCGCCGCCATTCAACCCGGCCTGGCCGCGTGACCTCGGCGTCGTACGGTCGGACGATCGATTCAATATTTGCTACTTCCTACGGCTCTCGAATTCGATCGCGACCGGACATTGAGTAGTGCACTACTCATATGAATTGGCGCCGCAGGGGCATAGGCTCATAGCACGCAAACGACAACGGCGGGGAATAAGGTCTCACGGCAAGGGCGGTACATATTGGAGTCAGACCATCGGCGGTTGACGCAGAGGCGCTAAGCCGGGGTGCGACTGTCGGCCTGTCGCCCGGCCACGAGGGGTTGCCGGGCGACTTGGCCGTCGAAGCATCGCAAAGTTTCTGAAATCCAAACTATGTGCAAGCTCGAGAGACTTCGTTTTTGCCGACTTCGCACGTGTTCGAACTCTTCGGGGGAAGACGGTCGGGGATGACGCGGCGGGCCGCATGGCCAAATGCGTCGCCGGACCCTGGTTCGTTCGCAGACCCGAGACTGGCAGATTATGCAACGCTCGTAAACCCGTAGCGCCCCATCGAGCTAGATGTCGTCGACGTTGACGATGCCGTCCTGAATGGCCCTGGCCACCAGCGCAGCCTTGGTGGTGGCGGGCCGTCCCACCGCGGCGTATTTCGCCCGAACTCGCTGCAGATGGGTGCGAACGGTCGTCGGTGCGATCTGCAGTTGGCGGGCAACAAGATCCTTGCTTTCGGTACGAAACCACGCGACCAGCACTTCCTTTTCCCGCGGGGCGAGGTTCGCGCGGCCGACCGTGCTGTCGTTGAGCATCGCCAGGGCCATCCGCGGTCCGACATAGGGGGTGTCGGTTCTCGCCGCACGGATTGCGTCGATCAAATGGTCCTTGCTTTCGGATTTCGTCAGGTATGTGACGGCACCGCGGTCCAAGGCCGTCAAGATCACTTCATCAGTTGCGATGTGCGAGTAGACGATTACCCGATGCCGCCGTGAAACGACGCGGTCAAGCGCGGCGAAGTCCACGCCGTTCCGCTGCATTTGCAGTTCCAGCACGATCAGGCCGACCCCTGACTCGGACGGCGAAGGGTGCTCGGAGAGGAACTGCTCGGCCGAGAAGTAGTTGCCTGCGAACCCGATGGGCGGTTGCGCCTGGCTGCACCACAACTCCACGGCGGCGTGGATCGCGTCGTGCTCGTCAACAACCGCCACCGACGCCGTGCCGTTGGCCGCCAGCGGGGGCATTGAGTCACCACTGTCCATCTCGTGATGAATCGCTATCGTTTCAATCGCCAACGTCTATCGCTCCGTGCTCATGCCGGCCCGCAATTCAGGCGCAGCTCGTCTGCCCGCAAACGTATTGCAGGAGGGGTGACCACGGAATCGGGTGTTTCCCTCGAAGTGCGCCTACCCCAGCAGTTCGGGTATCAGCAGGGTGGTGAGTTCGCCGATCAGCGGCCGCAGATTCTGGGCCTTCGGGTCGTTGACCTGCGAACGCGTCATCAGCGCGAGCAGCACACGCCGACCTGCGGGACCGTACGCGACCCCGACGTCGTTGGTGCTGCCGTAATCGCCGCTACCGGTCTTGTCGGCACTGGTCCACCCCGGCGGCAGCGCGCCGCGCATGCTCGACGTCTCGTTGGACCGCATCCAGTCTTCGAGCTGCTGGCGCTGCGGCGGAGCGAGCGCGTCACCCACGAGCAGATCGCGATATCCACCGCCGAGTGCCTCGGGGGTGCTGGTGTCACGCGCGTCGCCGGGCACCGCCGAATTCAGCTCCGTCTCCCAGCGATCCAGCCGGGAGCTCGGATCGCCGATGCTGCGGGCGAACGCGGTGATGGCCGACGGCCCGCCGATCGTCTTCAGCAGCAGGTTGCCGGCGGTGTTGTCGCTTACCTGCAGCGCCGCCTGGCACAGCTCATCGAGTGTCATGTCCGCGCCGGCCCGCGGCTGCGTCCTCGGCGAGTTCGCCACGATCGCTGCCGGATCGACGAACACCTTCTGACCCAGCATCAGCTGGCCGCGTTCGACCATCTGCAGCACTCGTGCCGACGCGTAGCCCTTGAATGTCGAGCACATGGCGAAGGTTTCCTGGCCGCGATGGGCGATGGAGCGGCCGCCGTCGAGGTCGACGGCGAACAGGCCAACGTCGGCGTTGTAGCGTCGCTCCAGCGCCGCGATGCGTTCGTCGATCGGCGGGAGCGGCTCCGCAGGGTCGGCCAGCACGGTTTTGGGTGAGCATGCGGCGGCTGCGGCGAGCGTCAACCCGCCAAGCAGCGCCTGCCGCCGGGACGGTCCAGTCATCGGCACCAGGTTAGGCGATCAGCCTGCGATGCTCCGAAGCGGCTGCGGCAGAGAGTTTTTCGATCGTTTTGGGCCCAGGACAGCGGCGCCGTAGGGTCGGGTCAGCAGCTGGTGCGCGACGGCGTTCACCTCGTCGAGGGTGACGTCGTCGATTTTGCCGAGGGTGTGCGCGATGCTGCGGTGTTCGCCGTAGTTGAGTTCGCTGCGGCCGATGCGGTTCATCCGCGAACCGGAATCCTCCAACCCGAGCACCAGCCCACCACGAAGCGATCCCTTGGCGATTCGGCATTCCGCTTCGGTGATGCCGTCCCGGGCGACATTCTCGAGCACTTCGGTGGTCACCCGGACCACTTCATCGAACCGTTCGGGCTGGCACCCGGCATAGATCGACAATGCCCCGCTGTCGGAAAAGGTGTCCACCGTCGAGTACACCGAGTACGCCAGGCCTCGCGTTTCCCGAATCTGTTGGAACAGCCGCGAACTCAGGCCGCCTCCCAACGCTGTGTTGAGCACCGACAGCGCCCACCGGTGGTCCCAGTTCCTGCCGGGGGTGCGCACACCGATCGACAAGTGGGTCTGTTCGGCGTCGCGGTTGACCAGCTGCAGGGTCGGTCGGCCAGTGACCCGGCCCGAGCCCTTTCGCGGGGCCATCGGGCTGCGGCCGCGAACCAGCCTCGGCCCGAAGTGCTCGCGGACCAGCGCGACCACCTCGTCGTGCTCCACGTTGCCCGCCACCGCAACCACCATTCGTTCGGGGGTGTAGCGGCGGAGATGGAACGAATGCAATTGTGCCCGCGTCATCGCCGAGACCGACTCGACGCTGCCGATCACCGGACGGCCCACCGGGTGCTCGCCAAACATCGCCGAGAGGAACACATCGCCGAGCGTGTCCTCGGGGTCGTCGTCGCGCATCGCGATTTCCTCGAGCACCACGTCGCGTTCGACTTCGACATCGTCGGCGGCGCAACGGCCGCGCAGCACCACGTCGGCCACCAGGTCGACCGCCAACTCGAGGTCGGTGTCGAGCACGTGCGCGTAGTAGCAGGTGTGCTCTCTGGCGGTGAACGCGTTCAGCTCGCCGCCGACGGCGTCGACGGCCTGGGCGATCTCGACCGCCGTGCGCGTCGGCGTCGATTTGAACAACAGGTGTTCCAGGAAGTGCGCGGCGCCTGCGACGCTGCGTCCCTCGTCGCGCGATCCGACACCGACCCACACACCGACCGACGCGGAATGCACCGACGGGATGTACTCGGTTACGACGCGCAGACCACCGGGCAGGGTGGTGCAGCGCACCGCTTCCGACGTTTCGTCGGAGCGGGCGCCGCGATGCAGTGCCCGGGACCTAGCTGCTGGCGGTTGCGGCATCTGCCGGCGCCGGCGCGTTCTCTTTTGCCTCTGCACCGTCTTCTTCGGTGACGAGGATCAGCGAGATCTTGCCGCGGTTGTCGATGTCGGCGATCTCCACACGCAGCTTGTCGCCAACCGTGACCACGTCTTCGACCTTGGCGATGCGCTTGCCCCTGCCCAGCTTGGAGATGTGCACCAGGCCGTCACGTCCCGGCAGCAGCGACACGAATGCACCGAAATCGGTTGTCTTGACCACGGTTCCGAGGAATCGCTCACCGATCTTTGGCAGCTGCGGGTTGGCGATTGCATTGATCTTGTCGATCGCGGCCTGTGCGGAAGCACCGTCGGAGGCGCCGACGAACACCGTACCGTCGTCCTCGATGGAGATCTGCGCTCCGGTCTCCTCGGTGATCGAGTTGATCATCTTGCCCTTGGGCCCGATGACCTCGCCGATTTTGTCGACCGGGACCTTGATCGTGGTGATCCGTGGCGCGTATGGGCTCATCTCGTCGGGCCGGTCGATGGCCTCGGCCATCACTTCGAGGATCGTCAGCCGGGCGTCCTTGGCCTGCGACAGCGCGCCCGCAAGCACCTGCGACGGGATGCCGTCGAGCTTGGTGTCGAGCTGCAGCGCGGTGACGAAGTCCTTGGTGCCGGCGACCTTGAAGTCCATATCGCCGAACGCGTCCTCGGCGCCGAGGATGTCGGTCAGCGCAACGAAGCGACGCTCAACTTTCTTGCCATCGGCCGCTTCAACCTCTATGTCATCAGACACCAGGCCCATCGCGATGCCCGCGACCGGCGCCTTCAGCGGCACACCGGCGTTCAGCAGTGCCAGCGTCGATGCGCAGACCGAGCCCATCGAGGTCGATCCGTTGGAGCCCAACGCCTCCGACACCTGCCGGATCGCGTACGGGAACTCCTCGATGCTGGGCAGCACCGGGACCAGCGCACGCTCGGCCAGTGCCCCGTGGCCAATCTCGCGGCGCTTGGGCGAACCGACGCGCCCGGTCTCACCGGTCGAATACGGCGGGAAGTTGTAGTGATGCATATAGCGCTTGCTGGTCTCCGGTCCCAGCGAGTCGATCTGCTGAGCCATTTTGATCATGTCCAGCGTGGTGACACCGAGGATCTGGGTCTCGCCGCGCTCGAACAATGCGCTGCCGTGTGCCCGCGGCACCACCGCCACCTCGGCGCTGAGCGCGCGGATATCGGTGATCCCGCGACCGTCGATGCGGAAGTGGTCAGTCAGGATGCGTTGGCGCACAAGCTTCTTCGTCAGTGATCGGAATGCCGCGCCGATCTCCTTCTCGCGGCCGGCGAACTGCTCGGCCAGCCGCTCGAGCACCTCGGCCTTGATCTCGTCGGTGCGGTCGTTGCGCTCGTTCTTGCCAGCGATGGTCAGTGCCTTGGACAGCTCGTCGGTCGCCACCGAGGCGACCGAGTAGTACACGTCGTCGCCGTAGTCGGGGAAGATGGGGTACTCGCCGGTCGGCTTGGCCGCACGATCGGCTAGTTCCTGCTGCGCCACGCACAGCGTGGCGATGAACGGCTTGGCGGCCTCGAGGCCTTCGGCGACAACGGCTTCCGTCGGCGCCTGCGCACCACCGGCGATCAGCTCGATGACGTTCTCGGTGGCCTCGGCCTCGACCATCATGATCGCGACGTCGTTGTCTTCGAGCACACGGCCGGCGACGACCATGTCGAACACGGCGGCCTCGAGCTGCTCCACGGTCGGGAAGGCGACCCAGGTAGCCCCTGTATTTCCAGCATCCGAGATCAGCGCGACGCGCACCGCGCCGATGGGCCCGGAAAACGGCAGGCCCGCCAGCTGGGTGGACGCCGATGCCGCGTTGATGGCCACCACGTCGTACAGATCGTTGGGATCCAGGCTCATCACGGTGACGACGACCTGGATCTCGTTGCGCAGGCCGCTGACGAACGACGGGCGCAGCGGCCGGTCGGTCAGCCGGCAAGTCAGGATCGCGTCGGTGGAGGGGCGGCCCTCGCGGCGGAAGAACGAGCCGGGGATGCGGCCCGCAGCGTACATCCGTTCCTCGACGTCGATCGTCAGCGGGAAGAAGTCGAAGTGGTCCTTGGGGTTCTTGCTGGCGGTGGTCGCCGACAGCAGCATGGTCTCGTCGTCGAGGTAGGCGACGGCGGAGCCGGCGGCCTGCTGGGCGAGCCGCCCTGTCTCGAAGCGGATGGTGCGGGTGCCGAAGCTCCCGTTGTCGATTACGGCGGTGGACTCGTATACGCCGTCTTCAATTTCAACTACAGACATGGGACGTCCGTATGGCCTCTCTGATTCATTGTTCAGCTGTTTCGTGTCGTCACAGCGTGTGAACCACCGACCTTGAAGCGGCTACGGCCATCGATCGAAGCTGTCGGACTCGGCCCCTGAAGACAGGGAAACCCGGCAGCCACTACCGAAGACCGCGCGATCAGGCGGGTTCCGATATGACGCGCGGGAACGGCGCTCGCGGATCTGCGAAAACCGCACCCAATCGTTCGAGCCAAAACGGCTGGCGAACGAAAGCCATCGTACCTTGCAGCAGGTACGGGGCCGAATAGCCGGGCTCGGGCGTCAGCGACGCAGGCCGAGCCGGTCGATCAGGGAGCGGTAGCGCTCCACATCGACCTGGGCGACGTACTTGAGCAGCCGGCGCCGCCGGCCGACCAGCAGCAGCAGCCCACGCCGCGAGTGGTGGTCGTGCTTGTGCACCTTCAGGTGCTCGGTCAGATCGGCGATCCGCTTGGTCAGCAGCGCGACCTGGGCTTCCGGGGAGCCGGTGTCGGTGTCATGCAGGCCGTACTGGCCCAGAATGTCCTTCTTCTGTTCGGCGGTGAGCGCCACGAAATAACTCCATATCCATCGGTCCGCGACATAACGAGTGCCTTCAGAAGGCCGACGCGGCCGCCGCGAACTGCAGCACACGTCGTGATCGCCAGGCAGTTTATCTCATGGTCAGCCCGCGGACAGAATCGTGCGGGCGTGCGCGGTGTCGTCGCCCATCGTCGCCACCAGCTCGTCGACGTGGGCGAATTTCTCCTGACCGCGGATGCGGGCGACGAAATCCACCGCGACATGTTGGCCGTACAGGTCCGCGGTGGTGTCGAGGACGAACGCCTCCACGGTGCGGGTGCGCCCCGAGAACGTGGGATTGGTGCCCACCGAGACCGCGGCCTGGTACCGCTCACCGGGGACCACGCTGCCAGTGATCGGGCCGTGTCCCAGGACGGTGAACCAG
Organism: Mycobacterium sp.; assembly: GCA_035634855.1. Lineage (GTDB taxonomy): Bacteria > Actinomycetota > Actinomycetes > Mycobacteriales > Mycobacteriaceae > Mycobacterium. The sequence continues at coordinate 6,491 of DASQCE010000543.1, read as the reverse complement.
GCGGCGTAGACGCCATCGGCGGGGATCGCCGAGTACATCGGCGGCGCCACATTGGCGGTCGGGAAGCCCAGCACCTTGCCCCGCCCGTCGCCGCGCACCACCACCCCCTCGACGCGGTGCGGACGGCCCAGCCCCTCGGCGGCGGCCACCACGTCGCCTGCGTCCACGCAGGACCGTATGTACGTCGACGAGAACGTGATGTCCTCGTTCTGGTGGTGCTCACTGACCAGCGACATGCCCTGCACCGCAAAGCCGAAGCGCTCCCCTGCCTTGCGCAGCGTGTCGACGTTGCCCGCTGCCTTCTTGCCGAAGGTGAAGTTCTCCCCCACCACCACTTCGACGACGTGGAGGTGTTCGACGAGCAGCTCATGGATGTAGCGGTCCGGGGTGAGCTTCATGAAGTCGGTGGTGAACGGCATCACCAGGAACACGTCGATACCCAGTTCCTCGACGAGCTCGGCGCGGCGGGTCAGCGTGGTCAGCTGCGCCGGATGGCTGCCGGGGAACACGACTTCCATCGGGTGCGGGTCGAAAGTCATCAACACGGCAGGCACGCCGCGGGTCCGGCCGGCCTTGACGGCGTGACCGATCAGCTCCTGGTGCCCGCGATGCACACCGTCGAAGACGCCGATCGTAACGACGCATCGACCCCAGTCCGTCGGGATGTCGTCCTGTCCCCGCCAGCGCTGCACAGCCGCAAGCCTACGGCGCGGAGTGTCGCCCGGCTTCGCTAGCGCCCCAGATGAGGTGACGATTGCCTAAACTTTCTAGGTGTGAGTCCAGAAGGCGACCCCCGCGACCTATCCACGGTTGCCCAGGACTACCTCAAAGTCATCTGGACCGCGCAGGAGTGGTCGCTGGAGAAGGTCAGCACCAAGATGCTCGCCGAGCGGATCGGCGTGTCGGCCAGCACCGCATCGGAGTCGATCCGCAAGCTCGCCGACCAAGGACTGGTCGATCACGAGAAGTACGGCGCGGTGACGCTGACCGAGGCCGGCCGCCGCGCCGCGCTGGCGATGGTGCGCAGGCACCGGCTGATGGAGACGTTCCTCGTTCGCGAGCTGGGCTACAGCTGGGACGAGGTGCACGACGAGGCCGAGGTGCTCGAGCACGCGGTGTCCGATCGCATGCTCGACCGTATTGACGCCAAGCTTGGTCATCCCACCCGCGACCCGCACGGCGATCCGATACCGGCCGCCGACGGACAGGTGCCGACCCCCGATGCGAGGCAGCTGTCGGCATGTCAGAACGGTGACGCGGGCACGGTGGCCCGCATCTCCGACTCCGACCCGGAGATGCTGCGGTATTTCGACAGCGTGGGCATCAGCCTCGATTCGCGGCTGCGGGTGCTGGCCCGCCGCGACTTCGCCGGGATGATCTCGGTCGCAGTCGAGGGACCGGAGGGTGCTGAAAATAGAGCCACCACTGTCGACCTGGGAAGCCCTGCCGCAGAAGCGATTTGGGTTGTCGGCTGATCAAAACCACAGGCTCCGTTTGGGAAGTCACCCGCGGTCCTCGTGCCGGTGGGCGGCAGTCAGGAAATTGCGGCCTTGCCAGGTGTAGACGTCGCGGGTGTTTCGGTTTGGTCTGGAAGGTGGCCGGCTAACGCCTGGCCGGCCTATGAAACTGCGGGTGATCCTTCGCTGATGCGACCGCGCGCTAGGGATGCGATGCCGGCAAGCAGCGCCAGGATCACCGAAACCCCGAAGACGACCGTCAGCCCTTGATGGAACGGGCCCGAGATGAGATCGGGGAAGAACTCTCGGCCGGTGATCGTGGCGGTGTTTTCGGGCGGCAGGTGCGTCAGCACACCGCTCGGCGCAAGCAGGTGTTCGAGTGGATTGACGCCCAACACCGCGGCGAACAAGGTCGACACCGGAGGCAACACCGCGACCTGCGAAGCGACGGCGTGCGGCACACCCTGACCCTGTAGTCCACTCGTCAGCGCGGTGGGCAGGCTGTGGGCGAGGCCGACAACCATCAGCGAGAAGAACACGCCGATCGACAGCGCCGTGCCGCTGTTTTGGAATGTCGCACGCATGCCGGACACCACTCCGCGCTCACCGGGCCGCACGCTGCCCATGATCGCAGAGGTGTTCGGAGCGGCGAACATACCGCTGCCAATTCCGTTGAGCGCGATCAACAGTGCGAACGCCCAGTACGAGAAATTGATCGGCAGTAACAGCAGACCGACGAAGCTCAGCCCGAACAGCAGCATGCCGACCGACGCGATGCCGCGCGCACCGAACCGGTCCGACAGTGCGCCCGCCGCCGGGCCTGCGACGAGGAACCCCGCCGTCAACGGCAGCATGAAGACGCCCGCCCACAACGGTGTGTCGGCATAGTCGTAGCCGTGCAGTGGCAGCCAGATGCCCTGTAGCCAGATGATCAGCATGAACTGCAGGCCGCCCTGTGCAAGGGCCGCCGCCAGCGTCGCCGTGTTGCCCGCGCTGAACGCCCGGATCCTGAACAGGCTCAGTCGGATCATCGGTTCGGCAACCCGAGATTCGATGACGACGAACGCGATCAGCAGAGCGATCCCGGCCACCAGCGTTGCCAGGACGAACGGGCTCTGCCAGCCGGTCGGGTGGCCGCCGCGCGGTTGGATGCCGCTGGTGATCGCGATGAGGACCGAGGACAGCCCGACAGCGAATGTGATGTTGCCCCACCAGTCGATGCGGCCGCGGTGCCGTTCGCCGTTGTCGCGCAGGCGCCGGTACGCCCATATGGTGCCGAACACACCGACAGGCACGTTCACCCAGAACACCGCCCGCCAGTCCCATGCGGCCAGCAGTCCCCCGGCCACCAGGCCGATGAACTGTCCGGCCAGCGCAGCGACCTGGTTGAAGCCGAGCGCGAAGCCACGCCGGTCGGGCGGGAACGCGTCGGTGAGAATCGCGGCCGAATTCGCCGTGAGCATCGATCCCCCGACGGCCTGCAGCAGGCGCCAGCCGATGAGCCACTGAGCGGCCGCCGCACCGGCAAAGGGATCGAACGACAACAGTATCGACGCAACCGTGAAGACGGTGAACCCGAAGTTGTAGACGCGGACGCGGCCATACATGTCGCCGATGCGGCCGAGCGTGACCACCAGCACCGACTGCACCAGGCGGTAACCCATGATCATCCACAGCAGGTAGGTGATATTGGCAGGCGCAAGCGGGTCCAGATGAATGCCCCGGAATATCGCAGGCAGCGAGATGATGACGATCGATCCGTCGAGTGCGGACATGAAAACCGCCGCGGTGGTGTTGGTCAGCGCGACCCAGCGGTAGTTGTCGCGCGTCGCCGCCTCCAGCTGGTCCGTAGCCATCTACAGGTGGTAAGCCAGTCGTTCGATCAGGGGTGCGGCGATCGCGAGCTGTGCGAGCTCGGGTTCGGTGAAATCCGCGAGGCCTTGCGCGAGCTGTTCCACGCGGGCGTTGCGTCGCCGATTGAGTTCGTGCCCGCCGGCGGCGCTGATGGACAACAGGATTCGCCTACCGTCAGCGGGATCGGGCTGGCGCTTGACGAAACCCCGCGCTTCGAGCTCACTGAGCGTGGCGCCCATCGACTGGGGGCTGATCTGTTCCTGACGCGCGAGATCCGCCGCGGTCGCAGGACCGCCGCGGTCGAGGCGGCCAAGGGCCGCCGTCTCGGGGAATGTGAGTGCACCTGTGACGGGCACCTGCCGCAACCGGCGACGCAGCAGCCCCACGCACAACAGCAGCGCCCTCGCCACCTCTTCGGCCTGTTGGTCGACGGGCATACTTATCAGCCTAGACTGATCAGTAACAATTGATCAAACAGAATCAAGCGTCGCGGGACGCAGCACCACCACGGGCTTCGTACGAGTTGCGCCGTCTGTGAGCAGGGCGACGACCCGCCCGTCAGGCGCCGTCGCGGCGTAGACCCCCTCGATCCCGGCCGGTTTCAGCGGCCTGCCGTGCCCGGTGTCCTCCGCCTCCGCGGGAGACAGATCGCGGCGCGGAAACGATTGCAGGCACGCCTCGTCCAGCGAATAGCTCAACCGAGGCTGCTCTGCGAGGTCATCGAGCGTGCGGGCCTGATCCAGCCCGAACCGGCCGACCCGGGTGCGCCGGAGCGCGGTGAGATGGCCACCGACGCCCAGGGTCGCGCCGATGTCGCGGGCCAGCGCCCGGATGTAGGTGCCACTCGAACAGTCCACCTCCACGTCCACGTCCACGTCCCCGTCATGGTGTCGGATCGCCAGCACGTCGAACCTGTCGATCCGGACATTGCGGGGCGCCAGTTCGACGGCCTGGCCCTCGCGTGCCAGCTTGTAGGCCCGCTGGCCGCCCACCTTGACCGCGCTGACCGCCGACGGAATCTGGGCGATCACGCCGCGCAGCGCGGCGACGGCCTCAGCGATCTGAGCATCAGTGACTTCGTGAGCCGAAACAGACCGCAGCACTTCACCTTCAGCGTCTTCGGTCGACGTGGTCTGACCCAGCCGCATGGTCGCCGCATACGACTTGTCGGTCGACGTCAGCAGACCGAGGATCTTGGTGGCCCGTTCGATGCCGACGACGAGCACGCCGGTGGCCATCGGGTCGAGCGTGCCCGCATGCCCCACCTTGCGGGTGCCGAAGATGCGCCGGCAGCGGCCCACGACGTCATGGCTGGTGACGCCGGCGGGTTTGTCGACCACGACAAGGCCGGCATCTGTCATAAGACGATCGCCGTCAGGGCCAGACCGTCGCGAACCGACCAACGTCCCGCCAGTGTCTGCAGCGGTGGGCCCGACTCTGCGGCCGGATCGATGAGGATGCGTGATTCGAACACGCCCGCTGTGCCGCCGCCGTCGACGCCGAACGTGATGTGTGCATCTTCGAAGCCGAGCCAGCGGTGTGTCAGCGGAAACCACGCCTTGTACGTCGCCTCCTTGGCGCAGAACAGGATTCGGTCCCAGTGCAAGCCGTCGGACATCGCCTGCAATTCGGCACGTTCCTTCGGCAGGCTGATGGCGTCAAGCACACCCTTTGGCAGCACATCGTGGGGTTCGGCGTCGATGCCGACCGTGCGGACCGCACCGTGCCTGCCGACGGCCGCGCCGCGAAAGCCGGTGCAATGGGTGAGGCTGCCGACGACGCCATCGGGCCAGCAGGGTTCGCCCTTGTCCCCCTTGAGGATCGGCACCGGCGGCACGCCCAGTTCACCCAGGGCCTGGCGCGCGCAGTACCGCACGGTGATGAATTCGTTGCGCCTCTTGGCCACAGATTTGGCGATCAGAGGTTCTTCCTCGGGCAGCGGTGCCAATCCGGGTGGATCGTCATACATCTCGGCGGCCGCCAATCCATGCGAGTGACCGGGCAGAACATCGGAGAGCAGCGACGCGCTGATCGTCATGGCTGTCTGGCCCTGATGCGCTCTTGCACCTTCTCGGCGTGGTCCCGCATCTCCTCGGTGATCTGGAAGTGACCGCCGAACTCGTTGAGGTAGCCCGGCGCGTATTTCGGGTCCGGCAATATCTGCCGAAGCCAGCGATATGGCTTGCGGCGCCGCCATTCCCGTGGATAGCCCACCGACACCTCTTCGAACCGCACGCCGTCATACCAGGTGGTGCGCGGGATGTGCAGGTGCCCGTAGACCGAGCAGACCGCGTTGTAGCGGGTATGCCAGTCGGCGGTCGCCGTGGTGCCGCACCACAGCGAGAACTCCGGGTAGAACATCGCATCGCAGGGTTCGCGCACCATCGGGAAGTGGTTCACCAACACGGTCGGCGTCATCCAGTCGAGGTCCTCGAGCCGCTTGCGGGTGTGCGACACCCGGTCGCGACACCATGCGTCGCGAGTGGCGTACGGCTCTGCGGACAACAGGAACTCGTCGGTGCCCACCACGTTGCGCTCACGGGCGATGGCCAGTCCCTCTGCCTTGGTCGCCGCGCCCTGCGGAAGAAAGGTGTAGTCGTAAAGCAGGAACATCGGCACGATGGTCGCCGGGCCGCCTTCCTCGTTCCACACCGGAAAGGGGTGCTCGGGGGTGACGATGCCCATCTCGTCGCACATGTTGACCAGGTAGTCGTAGCGGGCCTTGCCGAAGATCTGCATCGGATCGTTGTTGGTGGTCCACAGCTCGTGGTTGCCAGGCACCCAGATGACCTTGGCGAACCGCTTGCGAAGCAGGTCGAGCGACCAGTGGATCTCGTCGGTGCGCTCAGCGACGTCCCCGGCGACGATGAGCCAGTCATCGGGTGAGGACGGATGCAGCGACTCCGTGATCGGCTTGTTGCCGGTGTGACCGGTGTGCAGGTCGCTGATCGCCCACAGCGTGGGTCGGCGGCCGTCTCGTGTCACAACCGATCAGCCTACTTGCGGTGGTGTCGACGCCCGCACTGGCAACTAGAACATGTTCTTGTTTCCCGTCCGGGTGGCAGTGGCAGACCGCTACACTCCCGGGAGGGTCGGACGAGCGTTCGGCGGCTGAGCCGCCAAAACAGGCAGGGGTGAAATGGTCGCCAAACTGCGCGTCCTGTCGGCGCTGTGCGCGCT
>DASQCE010000542.1:0-10070 GCA_035634855.1 Mycobacterium sp. | reverse complement strand
CCGTGGCACGCCTGATCCGATACGGGCGAACCGTGCGCGCCCCCGGGCCAGTGCTTCGGCCACCAGCAGCACCAGGCAGAGCAACACCAGCACGCCCGCCAGCATGCTGCCCGCCGCTCCGTCGAACGTGACCTGGAACTGCTGGAAGATCGCGACCGTGAAGGTGTCGAACCGCAGCATCGCGAACGCGCCGAACTCGGCGAGAAGATGGACGCCGATCAACAGGCCGCCGCCCAGGATGGCCAGCCGCAGCTGCGGGAGCACCACCCGGAAAAACACGCCGGCCGAATCGGAGCCCAGTGCCCGCGCCGACTCTTCGACGGCGGGATCGAGGCGGCGCAGCGTCGCGGCCACCGGCAGGTACATGAACGGGAAGTACGACAGCGTCGACACCAACACGCCGGCCCACAGGCCGTGCAACGACGGGATCACGCCGACCCACGCGTAGCTGTTGACGAACGCCGGCACCGCGAGGGGCGCGACGAACAACGGACGCCAGAATCCCCGGCCGGGCAGATCGGTGCGCTCCACCAGCCAGGCGACACCGACACCGACGACCACACACAGCGGCACGGTGATGACAACGAGGGCCACCGTATTGAACAGCAACTCGCCGACGCGGGGCCGGACCACGAGGTCGTACGCCCTCGTCCACCCGACGGACACCGCGGCCCACGCGACATATCCGAGCGGAATCAGGGTGGCCGCGACCAGGATCGCGACCGTGGTCGTCACCAGCGGGCCGGGTCGCGACGTCTTGTCAGAGCGCGAGACCGCCGCCGTCGGGCGCGGAACCGGGGGAGCGACCACCTACAACAAACCACCCTTCGTCATCAGGTCCGACACTTTCTGCGCGTCCAGCGTCGATGGGTCCACGACGGGGGCCTGCAAATCGTTCAGGGGAACGAGCGCGGGGTTCGCGGGCACACCACTGGCGACGGTGTACTCGAACGAATCGCCCTTCTCCAGCACCTCCTGTCCGGCCTTGCCGGTGATGAACCGCAGGAACTGCTGCGCCTGTTGCGCCTTCTTGCTGGACTTGAGCACGCCACCGCCGGAGAGGCTGACGAACGCGCCGGGATCCTGATTCTTGAAATAGTGCAACTCGGTGTTGCCGCTGTCGGCTTTGGTCTTCGCCTGATCGCGGAACCAGTAGTAGTGGTAGATGATTCCGCCGTCGACCTCGCCTGCGTTGACGGCCTTCATAGTGGCGATGTTGTCGTTGTAGACAACCGCATTGGTCTTCATGCCGGCCAACCACTGTGCGGTGGCCTGCTCTCCCTTGAGCTGAAGCAGCGCGGAGACAATGGCTTGGAAGTCCGCCTTGGCCGGCGCCCCGCCCCACCGCCCCTTCCACGCGGGTTGCTCGAGGTCCAGCATGGATTTCGGCAGTTGATCAGGCTGCAGCTTGGTCGTGTTATAGACGAACACCGTCGTGCGCGCGGCCACGCCGGTCCACTTACCGCTGGCCGGACGGTATTGCGACGGAACCTGATTGATGGTCTCGGCGTCGAGGTCGGCGAACAGCGCGGCGTGCTCAACAGCGGCCATCGCGGGGGAGTTCTCGGTGAGAAAGACGTCGGCGGGCGACGCGTCGCCCTCGGCGATCAGCTGGTTGCCGAGTTCGGTGTCCCCGCCCTGCCGGTAGGTCACCTTGACGCCGGTCTCCTTGGTGAACGCGTCGATCCACTCTTTGGTCAGCGACTCATGCTGGGCGTTGTAGATCAGCAGTTCGTCGTTGCCGCCGGAACTCGAGCATGCCGTAGCGCCGAGGACGACGGCGAGGGCTGACAGCACTGCGGCGATTCGGCTCCAACGTCGCATCCAGTCTGTCCTTCCCTAGTACACGTCTTTAGCTGAGGATTACCTAAGCGAACTTACCCTTCCCTGACCTCAAATCTGGCGTCGTGCTGGAATCCGGTGCGCACTCGATTGCGGTGGCACTGCCGGCGCGTCGGCGGCGGGCGTGTCAATCACCCCGGAAAATTTCAACTAGATCAGACGCACGCGACGCAGGCTGGTTGTACGTTGGCTGAGATTCGGGGGCCGCGCCCCGCCGCAACGACAGCTGAGGAACGAACTGATGAGAATCTTGGGAACGGCGTTTCGCCGCGGACTTGCCGGAGCCTTTGCCGCCTGTGCGCTGACAGGTGCGGCGGCCGGCACCGTCGCGCTGCCCTCCGCGGCCGCCGCGGATCCGTGCACGGCGAGCGGGTTGGCCACCACTGCGAGCGGCGTGCTCGCCGACGCAGGCACTTACCTCGATGCTCATCCGGACGCCAATGGCGTCTTGACCGCGGCGGGAACGCAGCCTGCGGACGAGGCCAGATCAAATGTGACCTCCTACTTCCTCGGGCACCCTGGCGAGTTCGTCGACCTTCAGAACATCGTTGGGCCGCTGAGGAATCTTCGGAGCCAGTGCGGAGTTTCGGTGACGCCAACCCAGTTGGCGACGCTCTTCGACACGCTTTCCTAGCGGTAACTGGCTGGTGCTCGTCGAGCCCACGGACTTCACCGCTGAGAACTTCAAGTAGTTCTTACGGGTTGCCCGGACCGGCTTGATCTTGAGGTGCTGAGGGTACCTATGCCCTCATGACCATGTCAGCTACTGCCGTGCGCCGCGGCCTGTTCGGCGCCTTTGCCACTTGCGCGCTTGGAGGCGTTGTCGCCGCGACGATCGCGATTCCGACGGCGGGCGCGCAGCCCGACTGCACCGCGAGTGGCTTTTCCCATGTGGCCAGCGGGGTGCTCAATTCCGCGGGTGGGTGGCTTGACACGCATCCGGAAGCCAACGAGGTACTGACGGCCGCGGGTATGCAGGGATCGGGAGCGGAAACGTCGGTCCGGGATTACTTCGTCGCCCATCCGCAGGACTATCAAGAGCTGCGCGGTATCGCAGCTCCGCTGATCGATATGCAGCACGGCTGTGGCGCCGCGATTCAGCCTATGCAGATCGCCGCGCTGTACCAGGCGCTGTCCCAGTCGGGTGCGCCGATGTAACGCCTACATGCGGCCGTGGCGACTCCGCACGAAGCTGTACGCGCCGAAGGCCGCGATACCAAGCGCGGCCACGACGAGTAGGACCTTGCCGAATGGGGCATGACCGAGTGTCTTGACGGCGGCATCGAACCCGGTCGCCTTCGTGGGATCGGCCTGCAGCGTCGCGACGATGACGAGTACACCCGCGCCTGCGAGCACTACGCCCTTGGCTACGTAACCGGTGATGCCGACCGCCGTGATTCCTGTTCCGCCGGAGACGCGCAAGTCTTTCAGGAACTTCTTGGCAGCGCCTTTGTAGACGTGGTATCCACCGACTGCGACGAGACCCAACGCCACCACGATGAGAAGGGCTTTGCCCCAGCCTGATTGCATCATCTGCGCGCTCAGACCGGCGTTCTGTTGAGTACTCTGTTGACCGCTTCCCATCGCGAAGCGCGCGGCGGAAAGGGCGATCGCGAAGTTGACGATCGCAAGCCCGATGGACTTGGCGCGTTTCCAGACCGGTGTGTCGTCGTGTCGATGCCCGGACCCCTCTCCGGGCTTGGATCCCACGATCGCTTCGGCGATCCGCCACAGGCCGAGAGCCACCAGCCCCACCGCGGCGACCCAGAGGATCACCGTGCCGCCGGTCTGGGCGGCCAGCGTCGCGAGTGCGCCGGATTGGTCCGCATTGCCGCCGGAGCCGAACGCGATTTGCAGAATGATGTAAGCGATGAGTAGATGCAGCAGCCCGCTGACGGCGAAGCCTGCGCGCGCCGCGTACTCGAAAGCGTCGATGTCGGTCGCTCGGTCGGCGATGCCCTGCAGTGGTTTGTCAACCATGGCTCCGTGTACCCGCATTTTGACGTCTGCGAAACTGCGGTCGAGCGGATTGTGGATGAATTCGTGATTGGGGATCGCGACCGGCGATCCCAACCTGCTGTCGGTGCCCGCCCGGATGGTTGCGGCATGACAACGTTGACCCGTGCCGAGATCGGCGCACTCGGTGAGCAACTGGCCGTTGACCATCTGACGTCTCTTGGGTTGCGCGTGTTGACGCGCAATTGGCGGTGCCGATACGGCGAGCTCGACGTGATCGCGGCCGACGATGCGGCGCGCATCGTGGTGTTCATTGAGGTGAAGACACGCACCGGTGACCAGTTCGGTGGCGTGTCCCAGGCCGTGACACCCACCAAGATGCGCAGGCTGCGGCGGCTCGCCGGGCTATGGCTCGCGGCGCAGCACGGCAGCTGGGCGGCGGTGCGCATCGACGTGATCGGCGTGCGCATCGGTCGGAGCCGGGCGCCGGAGATCACCCACCTGGAAGGCGTCGGTTGATGGCGCTGGGCAGGGCGTTCTCGGTCGCCGTGCGAGGCCTCGACGGCGAGATCGTGGAGATCGAGGCCGACATCACCTCCGGCCTGCCCGGCGTGCACCTGGTCGGGCTGCCCGACGCCGCCCTGCAGGAGTCACGGGACCGCGTGCGCGCGGCGATCACCAACTGCGGCCACAGCTGGCCGATGGCACGGCTGACGCTGGCGCTGTCCCCGGCGACGCTGCCGAAAATGGGCTCGGTCTACGACCTGGCGCTCGCCTCCGCGGTCTTGTCAGCCAACGGCAAGAAGGCGTGGGAGCGACTCGAAAAGACAGTGCTGCTAGGCGAATTGGCGCTCGACGGGCGGGTCCGTCCGGTCAAGGGGGTGCTACCTGCCGTGCTGGCCGCCAAGCGCGAAGGCTGGCCGGCCGTTGTAGTCCCCGTCGACAACCTCGCCGAGGCCAGCCTGGTCGAGGGAGTCGAGGTGTGGGGCATCCGAACATTGAGGCAATTGCAGAAGTGGTTGACCGGAGCCGCTCAGCTCGACAACCGGATCGACACTCCGTCGCCGGCGCCGGAACCCATTGCGGACCTCGCCGATGTGGTGGGCCAATCACAAGCCCGGTTCGCAGTTGAGGTCGCCGCGGCCGGTGCCCATCACCTGATGATGACCGGCCCGCCCGGTGTCGGCAAAACAATGCTGGCCCAACGCCTTCCGGGGCTGCTGCCGCCGTTGTCGGAAGCCGAATCGCTGGAGGTGACGGCGATCCACTCAGTGGCAGGCGTGCTGTCAGGCAGCACGCCGCTGATCAAGCGCCCGCCGTTTGTGGCCCCGCACCATACGTCGAGCGTTGCCGCGCTGGTCGGCGGCGGCACCGGGCTGGCCCGGCCGGGTGCGGTCAGCCGTGCGCACCGGGGCGTGCTGTTCCTCGACGAGTGCGCGGAGATCGGAGTCAGCGCGATGGAAGCGCTGCGAACTCCGTTGGAAGAGGGCGAGGTTCGGCTCGCACGCCGTGACGGCGTCGCGCGCTACCCGGCGCGATTCCAGTTGGTGCTGGCCGCAAACCCATGCCCGTGTGCGCCTGCGGATCCGAAAGACTGCCTCTGTGCGCCGATGGCCAAGCGGCGATACCTCGGCAAACTCTCCGGACCGTTGCTGGACCGGGTGGACCTGCGCGTCGAGATGCACACGGCGCGGGCGGGCGCCTTCGCCGTCGAGGAAGGCGAGTCGACGTCCGTCGTCCGGGATCGCGTGGCAGCCGCGCGATCCGTCGCCGAAGAGCGGTGGCGCCCACATGGAATCCGCACCAATGCCGAAGTCAGCGGTGCGCTGCTGCGGCGCAAGTTTCGACCGGAAGCGGCGGCGATGCAGCCGCTGCGGACCGCCCTCGATCGTGGTCTGCTCAGCATCCGAGGCGTCGACCGCACGTTGCGGGTCGCGTGGACGCTGGCCGACCTCGCCGGGCGGACCTCACCCGGGGTTGAGCAGGTCGGCACGGCGCTGAGTTTCCGCCAGGGTGGCGGTGCGCGATGACCGATATCGTCATGCGTGCTGTCGCCTATCTGTCGCGAGTGGTCGAACCGCCTTGCCCGCAGCTCGCGGCGCTGGTGGCGTGCGTGGGGCCCGTCGAAGCCGCCGAGCGGGTGAAACGACGTGCGCTCGATGATCAGCTGTTGCCTCTCACCGAGGCACGTCATGAGATCGACTGTGCTGCACAGGATCTAGCAGTTTTAGCGCGACTGGGCGGACGCCTGGTCACCGCGGCGGACGATGAATGGCCGCTGCTGGCATTCACCGCCTTTGCGGGTGTCGACACGATACAGCGGCCAGAGGCGCATCCACCACTGGCGCTGTGGGTGACGGGGCCGGCGCGCCTAGATGAGGTAGCCGACCGGGCCGCGGCCATCGTCGGAACTCGTGCTGCGACCGCATACGGCGAGCATGTCGCGGCGGAGTTGGCAGCCGGCTTGGCCGAGCGGGATGCGGCCGTGGTGTCCGGCGGTGCGTACGGCATCGACGGAGCAGCGCACCGGGCCGCGCTGGCGGCCGACGGGTTCACCGTTGCAGTACTGGCCGGCGGCATTGATGTCTCCTACCCTGCGGGCCACTCAGCCCTCTTCCATCGGATCGGTGAGCAAGGCTTGCTCGTCACCGAGTACCCGCCGGGGCTGCGGCCTCAGCGACACCGGTTCCTGACCCGCAACCGTCTCGTTGCCGCGCTTTGCGGGGCGACCGTGGTCGTCGAGGCGGGCGCTCGTAGCGGCGCGGCCAACACCGCGGCGTGGGCGCGGGCGCTGGGTCGCGGGGTCTGCGCCGTGCCCGGTCCGGTCACCTCGGCGGCGTCTGTCGGGTGCCATGTGCTGCTGCGGGCCGGTGCGTCCCTCGTCACCCGCGCCGACGAGGTCGTGGAGTTGGTCGGGCATGTGGGCGAGCTGGCGGCCGACGCCGAGCGGCCGTCGTCTCTGTTGGACGGACTCGCCGACAACGAGCTACGTGTCTACGACGCCCTTCCGGCGCGTGGCGCGCGCACCACCGACGAGATCGCTGTCGCGTCCGGTTTGCCACCGACGCAGGTGCTGGGTCCGCTGTCGATGCTCGAGATCGCGGGCCTGGTGGTCTGCCAAGGTGGGCGCTGGAAACTGGCTCTCCGGTAAGTTGCAGCCGTGCACAGCGCGACGAGGACGGTGTCGCTGCCAATCTCCGACCGAGCGACCAGCGACTGCGGCGCCTTGCCGCGTTTCCGCACCATTTTCTCCGTCCGTGACGACAACACCGCCGACCAGAGCAACGAACCCGACAACTTCGGTGCGCTGCTGACCAGCGACTGCCAGCCCACGGTGGCGGCAGGCTAGGTAGCCCGCCACCGTCTGAGTCGCACTCGTATCCTCGATCAGGTCGGCTAATAAAGCGGCCGGCTCACGAGTCTTGGAGGAACAGTGGCAGGTCGCCCGTTACACACGTTCGAAGTGGTGCGCAGCGAGCAGTTGACGCCGCACCTCATCCGCGTCGTGCTGGGCGGTAAGGGGTTCGACACCTTCACCGCCAACGAGTACACCGACGCCTACGTCAAGATCGCCTTCGTCAACCACGGCGTCGACGTCGGCGCGCTGGCGCAGCCGCTCACACTGGACAGCTTCAACGCCTTACCCGCCGAACAACGGCCCACTGTCCGCACTTACACCGTGCGCGATGTCGACACCGAGCGCCGCGAGATCTCCATCGACTTCGTCGTGCACGGCCAGCACGGCGTCGCCGGGCCATGGGCGGCCGCGGCCACCCCGGGTCAACCGGCCTACCTGATGGGGCCCAGCGGCGCATACGCGCCCGACCCCGCGGCCGACTGGCATCTGTTCGCCGGCGACGAGGCGGCCGTTCCGGCCATTGGCGCCGCGCTGGAGGCCCTGCCCGACAACGCAATTGGCAAGGTCTTCATCGAGGTTGCCGGGCCCGAGGACGAAATCGCGCTCAGCGCACCGGCGGGCGTCGAGGTGAGATGGATCTACCGCGGCGGCCGGGCCGACCTGGTGGCCGAAGACCTGGCCGGGGACAATGCACCGCTGATCGCGGCGGTCAAGGAAGCCAACTGGCTGCCGGGGCAGGTGCAGGTCTTCATCCACGGCGAGGCCCAGACCGTCATGCACAACCTGCGGCCCTATATCCGCAAGGAACGCGGTGTGGACGCGAAGTGGGCGGCTTCGATTTCCGGATACTGGCGGCGCGGTCGTACCGAGGAAACCTTCCGCCAGTGGAAGCGCGACCTCGCCGAAGCCGAGGCCACCGCCTAGGCCCTCGGCTCAGAACCAACTTGGCTGCGCCTCAACTGTGGTGCGATCCAGGCTTGCCAGCAGATCGAACTGCGGGCCGACCTTCGGCAGCTCGTAGGTGTAGAAGTACTGTGCCGCAGCGCGTTTGCCGTCGTAGAAGTCACCTTGATGGTCGTTGGCGGCGATCAACTGTTCCAGCCACATCCACGCGACGACCACATGTCCGGCCGCCTCGAGGTAAACGGTCGAGTTGGCCAGGGTGGTAGCGACATCGCCTGCGGCCCAAAGGGTTGCGGTGACATCGACCAACCGTTGCACCGCTTGGCGCAAGTCCTTCGCGTAAGCCGCGGTGCTGTCGGACTCCATCGCCTTGTCGATGGTCTGGTTGATCCGCTCGGCCAGCAGTGTCAGCCCCGCGCCGTCCTGCATGACGACCTTGCGGCCCAACAGATCCAGGCCGTGGATGCCGTGCGTGCCCTCATGGATCGCGTTGAGACGGTTGTCGCGGTAGCACTGTTCGACGTCGAACTCCTTGGTGTAGCCGTATCCGCCGTGCACCTGGATGGCCAGGCTGTTGGCCTCCAGGCACCACTGCGACGGCCAGCTCTTCGCGATCGGGGTCAGCATCTCCAACAAAAGGTGCGCGCGGTCGCTGTCGGTGCCGGTGCTGGTGCGCCCCTCGTCGACCAGCATCGCGGTATACAGGCCGAGCGCGAGCGCGCCCTCGACATAAGACTTCTGCGCCAACAGCATTCGCTTCACGTCGGCATGCTCGATCAACCTCACCTGTGCGCGCGACGGATCCTTGGCGTCGACCGGACGCCCCTGGGTGCGCTCCTTGGCGTATTCGACCGACGCCAGGTAACCGGCGTAACCGGTCGCCGTCGCCTGCATTCCCACCGCGATTCGGGCCTCGTTCATCATGTGGAACATGTAGGCCAGGCCCTTGTGCTCCTCACCGACGAGATAGCCGACCGCGCCGCGTTCGGCGTCGGGCTGATGCGTGCCGTCGCCGAAGTTCAGCAGGGCGTTCGTCGTGGCGTGGTTGCCCATCTTGTGGTTCAGGCTGACCAGCGCGACGTCGTTGCGGGTGCCGTCGGGCAGGAACTTCGGCACGATGAACAGCGAGATGCCCCTGACCCCTTGGCCGCCACCCGGGACCTTGGCCAGCACCAGGTGCACGATGTTCTCGGTCAGTTCGTGGTCACCGCCGGTGATCCACATCTTGGTTCCGGTGATGCGATAGGTGCCGTCGGCGGCGGGAACGGCCTTGGTCGTGATGTCGGCCAGCGACGAGCCTGCATCGGGTTCCGACAGGCACATGGTGCCGAAGTAGCGGCCCTCGAGCATCGGTCGGACCCAGGTGTCGATCTGTTCCTCGGTGCCGTATTCGACGAGCAGATTGGCGTTGCCGACGGTCAGGAAGGCGTACGAGGTGGTGCTGGGGTTGGCCGCCCGGAAGAACTCGAGTGACGCCTGCGCTACCACCGTCGGCAACTGCATGCCGCCGACCGCTTCGTCGAACGATCCGGCCAGCAGACCCGCTTCGCTGTATGTGTCCAGTGCGTGCTTGATCTCTTCGATCAGCACGATCTTCCCGTCTGGTCCCACCGTCGGCCCGTCCTGATCGCCCTTCTTGTTGTGCGGCGCAAAGCATTTCGTCGCGATGTCGGCGGACAGGTCGAGCACGGCGTCGAAGGTGTCGCGGGAGTGCTCGGCGAAGTTGTCGCGTTTGGTCAATTCGACCACGTCGAGCCATTCGTAGAGCAGAAAGTCGACGTCACGCCGCGACAGGAAATCCGCCATGTCAGGACAGCCTTTCGAGATTTGGATCAGATTAGCGATTGCTCATTTTATGAGCGCTCGCTAATAATGCGCCTAGCATCGGCAGATGTCAAATACGTGTAGGATCCGACCGTCATGACCATCGATCGAGCTGCGGATTCAACTGCCGCGGAACGCATGCGGCGCGCCGCGATCGAGGCGTTCGCGGAGACGGGATACGGTGGCA
>DASQCE010000541.1:0-3261 GCA_035634855.1 Mycobacterium sp. | reverse complement strand
CAGGCCGCACTCGGGCGGTTGACCCCAGTCGAATTCGAAGCAATCATGACCACACCGGCTAGTCAGGCCGCGTAACGGAAACTGTCACCTATCCGTGCAGCAGACCCAGGCTGTCCAAGCTGGTGTAGTCCAGGGCTGGTTGACGTTCTTTGAGATAGTCCACCAGCAGATCGCGGATCGGTTGGCAGACCAGGCCGTAACGGTCGATCAACTGCTCGGGAGTGCGTTGGCCCAGGGTACGTAATTCGCGCAGAGTGGCCGGCGCATCGGAGCCGAAGACGTTCATAGTGCCCAGGACTCGGTAGAACAGATGCGTGGCGCCGGGGGCGGTGACGAGCGTCGCAGCTTCAGCATCGAGGAGTTCGAGCAGATCTCCGACGGTGATATCGGCGATGGCGCCGCCCTTGGCCGCCAAAATCAGCGAGGCTCGATAGGTGGTGCGGGTGGCCGCGGCGCGTGAGACGTCCGGGTCGGCCGAACACAGTCCTTGCATTTGTGAGAACGCTTCGGGGTCGCGGCAGTGGGCCATGATGTTCGTCAGGCTGCCGCGCCGGAATTGCACTGCAACAAGCCAATTCAGCGAGGGGCGGATGAGGTCGGCACCGAAGGCAGTGAACAACGCTCGGAAAAACCAGTCGTGCATCCATGACAGGTCGTGTCCTCGCTGAGCCATCCACGCCATCGGGATGTGGCGCCAGGACCTCCCGTCGGCATCGGCGCCGCTGGCCAGCCACCGGTCCTGCCAGGTGTCTCCGGGCTGATCCAGCAGCCAGTCCAACATCCAGCCGACCGCGGCGTCGTAGGCGCCGGGATGGCGGCGGCGACGTTTGGGCGGAGTGAACGGCGGCCGGATCAACAACCCTTCGACGCTTGAGCGATCCTGCTGGGTGAGCGCCCAGTCCGCACCCGGTGACCGCGCAGAGGCGATCGGCGCGGCAGGTGCATCCAGCTGAGGCGAAGCAGTGACAATCGGTTCGGTGATACTGCCGACCGTCATCGGTTGTCACAACCGAAAAGCACCTGCAGTGTCTCCTCACGGTAGCCGGGTGCCGGCGGTGGTTGGACTCGCTCAGCAGCCTTCCTGGTCTGCTGCTCATGGTGGGCCAAGACCCTGCGGATCACATCTTGCTTGCGAGGGGTCAGGTAGATCTGAGTGGTGCTCAGCAGCGCATGCCCCAGCACGAACTGCACATCGGACAGCGGCAGCTCCGGGTCCTCGGCCATCCGAAATGCCGCAGTATGACGCAACGCATGCAACGTCGCGGTGCTGCCGGCCGCCTGCCCGGCCCGCTCGAACATCCGGTGCACCGCATGATAAGTCAACGGCCGTAACGGAGTTCGGGACGTCCACCACAGCGGCTGGTGGCCACCGTGAGGAACACGCCCTTGGATTTCGACCTGGTAGAGCCGCAGCCAGACGAAGGCATCCGATGACGCTGGGAGTTCCCGTATAGCTCGCGATCCCTTTCGCGTCACCGTGATCACACCCCTGCCAGGGTCGATTCCGCCTTGCGTGGCCGACAGCAGCTCCGATGCCCGTGCTCCGGTGGAGACATAGAACGCCACCAGCGCTCGATCACGATGCGACGGCAACCGGGCGAAGATCTCGTTGAACTCCTCGTCGGGAATGCTGCGAGGAATCCGGGACGGCACCGACGGCCGATACAAACCTTTGCGCTCGTTACGGTGCGGTTCCATCGGATTGTGATGCGCATGGGCGCGACGTCCTCTCCGCGACCGGTCTAGGGGAAACGGATTGACCACCGGACCGGTGCCGGCATCCAGATGGAAGTCGTAGAACGACCGCAGCACCGTTTCGCTATGAACTCGCACCGACGTCGAGTAGGGCTTCGGGCGTTGCCCTGTTTTCCGAACCACGGTCGGTCGTCGCCAATGCGGGCGAACAGGCCTGCCCGCCAACATCATCCACCGCGAGAAATCGCGGGCCTCGACCCGGCTCACCCGCTGCCACGGCACGTCGATCGCCCACAAGAATCGGAACCACCGCAGCAGATCCATCCCGTAGGAGCGAATCGTCGTTTCCGGCTTCCCTCCGGCCTGCAGATCACGGAAGTAGACCGACACGGCATCCACGACCGTGCCGCTCCCATCGACCAACCGAAACGGCAACCACGGATCGCCGGTCTGTTTCAGCCCGCCGACCATCGGCACCGACAACACCGCCAGGTCACGACCCCGCTCACCGTCGATAGACACGAGCCGAGACGATAATCCAGAACCTCGGAAACATGTCTTTACCAGCGACTAAGCGTGTCGTAGTTCAGTAAATAGGTAGTGGCGGGCGATCGGCCCGAACGACACCTGCAGCCGCCCGCTCCGCGGCTGAGCGACCGTGGACATCCGATCAAAGCGCCACCGCCGGCTCAGCCCGCCCAGTCGGCGCGCCACCGCGTCAAGGCCCTCCACCAGATGCGGTTGATCGGTCGACTCGGCCAGCCAGCCGCGCCAGCGCCCGGAATGCGGCAACGCCCCGATCAGCACATAGGCCGTTGCATTCCAGCCCCACCCGGTCGGTGGGTCGGGCAATTCCACCCAATCCCACTGGGTTTCAGCACCCGGCGGGTGCTCGATCGACGCTCGATCGGCCGAGGCGTTCTGCTTGCACGCCGCACACACCGGGCGCAGCGCCCGCTGGCGGATGGCGCGGGTGAACGACGGATAAGACTCGGAATAGCCCAACGCGGTCACCTCGTCGAACAACGTGGTGGCCCACAGATGCGGATCCGCGGCCAGCCGCAGTCGGCAGTATTCGACATACTCGGCGAACGGGTCCGGCGCCGACCGGGCACGCATCCCCGGGGTCTGCTCCCCGGACAGATACCGGCGCACCGTCGACCGGGTCACCCCTAAATGGCGGGCGATCGCGCTGACCGTCCAGCCCTGACTACGTAATGCCTGTGCTTCCACAACCAACTCCCATGCGAGCATCGAGGCGCGGCCCCCTTCACGGACTTCCGGACTCCAACACCCGGAGCCTGGAAGGGGCCCGCCTACAACCAGCGGATCTCAAACGGCGAGTCGCCTGGGGTGGTCAATTTCAATGAGCAGGACTGGTCACTTTCAAATGAGCGGCGTCAAATGTGTCGGTGTGTGCCCGCCGAGGCCGCCGGACTGTGGCGCTATGAGACCGGCGACGAAATTACGATGGTGGCGGCGGCTTACCATCCTGCGACTGAGCCGGTGATGTGGCCAGTGGGCGCTCGAACACCGACCGCGGGTAACACCCTCGCCGCGACGGTG
>DASQCE010000540.1:0-5926 GCA_035634855.1 Mycobacterium sp. | reverse complement strand
ACGCTGCCGATCGTCGGCGATGCGCCGTCGTGCGGCAGGAACTGTCCGACTCCGGACCCGCTCCAGCTGCAATGCGAATAGTCACCGATGTGGCCTGCGCCCGCGGCGAACATCGCATCCCGCACCGCATCGGCGTTTTCGGCGGGCACGTAGACCACCCACTTGTCCAGATCGGCTCCGACCGAGATCGGCGCCAACACCTCTTCGACGCTCAGCCCCAGCGCATCGGCCAGCGCGTCGGACACCCCGGGTGAGGCCGCGTCGGCGTTCGTATGGGCCGTGAACAACGCGCGTCCGGTGCGGATCATCTGGTGCACCAGGGCGCCCTTGGCCGTGCTGGCGGCGACGGTGTCGACGCCACGCAGCAGCAAGGGGTGGTGCGCGAGCAGCAGGCCGCCGTCGGGTACCTCGGCTACGACGGCAGCGGTGGCGTCGACGGCGACAGTCACGGTTTCGATCGTTTCGGCAGGGTCGCCGCAGACCAGGCCCACCGAATCCCAGTCTTGCGCGAGCCGAGGTGGGTAGACCGTGTCGAGGACGTCGATAACCTCGGACAACTGCACGCTCACGAAGCCACCCGCTCTTCGCGCAAGCCGCTCATCGCCGCAGACTCGGCGATCGCGTCGACCAGGACCGGCCAGTGCGGGCGCACCGCGGCGCGCAGGAAGTCGCCGTCGAAGCCGACGAACGTGTCACAACGCCGCACGGCGATGCCCTTGCCGTCCAGATGCTTTCGCATCAACTGGGCGTCCGGCACGGAAAACAGGACGAAGGGTGCGCAGCCGTCGATGACATCCAGGCCGATGCTAGTCAATCCGGCCACCATTGCCTCGCGCAGCACTGAGGTCGGGTTGGTCGGATTCCCCACCACGACGAGGTCGGCTTCGTTCGGCACGCTTACCCCGTCCAGGCTGAACGGCGGCGCGGCCAGCCGGGGACGCAGGTTGGCCAGCAGCGCAAAGCCCTCGGCGGCCCCGGCCAGGAGCGCCACGTCGTCGACGCTTCGTCCGTGCCTCGCGGCAACGGCATCCAAGGCGCGGCGTTGGTCGGCGGCGATCGGATACCCGCCGAGGTCGGCCATCCGGGCGGTCAGCCGGTCAACCAGCCACGACGGCGGCTCCGACGCGCGGACATTGACGGCGAAGTCCAGCATGCCGGGCACCGCGGCCTGGTCGCCGTGGTAGCGCGCGGCGGCACGGGATTGACTGGCCACAGCACGACAGTAGACGTCGGCGACAATGGAGTCGTGACAGAAACCCTGCGCAGTTCCGTCGCGGCGCGCCCGCAGTTGGTGATCTTCGACCTCGACGGCACCCTGACCGACTCGGCGCAGGGCATCGTGTCCAGCTTCCGGCACGCACTCGGCGAGGTCGGTGCCGTGGTGCCCGACGTCGATTTGGCCAGCCGCATCGTCGGTCCTCCGATGCACCACACGCTGCGCGAGATGGGGCTCGGCACGGACACGGACGCGGCGATCGCCGCCTATCGGGCGGACTACAGCACCCGCGGCTGGGCGATGAACAGACTCTTCGACGGCATCGCAGGGCTGCTGACCGACCTGAGGGCCGCCGGCGTGCGGTTGGCGGTGGCCACCTCGAAGGCGGAGCCGACGGCGCGGCGGATCCTCGCGCACTTCGGACTCGACGGACACTTCGAGGTCATCGCAGGAGCCAGTGTGGACGGCTCCCGGGCCACCAAGTCCGACGTCGTCGCCCACGCGCTCGCTCAACTGCATCCCCTGCCCGACCGCGTGTTGATGGTCGGCGACCGGTCTCATGACGTCGAGGGTGCGGCCGAACACGGCATCGACACCGTCGTGGTCGGCTGGGGATACGGACGCGACGACTTCGCAGATCCGCATGCCGTGAGCGCGCTGGCACACGTCGCGACCATTTACGACCTTCGTGAGGTCCTTGGTGTCTGAGCCGCTGCACGTCACCTTCATCTGCTCGGGCAACATCTGCCGGTCGCCGATGGCGGAGAAGATGTTCGCCCACCAGATCAACGAGCGCGGACTGTCCGACGCGGTGCGAGTCACCAGCGCCGGAACCGGGGGCTGGCACGCAGGCGACCCCGCCGACCAGCGGGCCTCCCACGTACTGCGCGGACACGGCTACCCCAGCGCACACTGCGCCACCCAGATCGACAACCAGCATTTGTCGGCCGATCTGATCGTCGCGCTCGGCCGCAACCATGTCCGGATGCTGCGCGAAATGGGCGTGCCCCCCACCAAGATCCGGATGCTGCGGTCATTCGATCCGCAGTCAGCTGCGCACGCCCTCGACGTCGAAGACCCGTACTACGGCACCCACGACGATTTCGAGGACGTGTTCGCCGTGATCGAGGCGGCGCTGCCGGGACTGCACGACTGGGTGGACGAAGAACTGGCCGGCCGGGGAATCGCGAGCTGATGCGACGGTGGGCGTTTCTGCTGCGGCCGGCGTGGCTGGCCCTGTTCGTCGTGGTGGTCGCGTTCGCCTACCTGTGCTTCACCGTGCTGGCACCCTGGCAGCTGGGCAAGAACACCAAGACGTCGCGGGAGAACACCCAGATTTCGAACTCGCTGACCGCCGATCCCGTTCCGCTGACAACCTTTCTGCCGCAACAGGACTCGTCGGCGCCGGACGCGCAGTGGCGGCGGGTGACGGCGACCGGGCACTACCTGCCCGATGGGCAGGTGCTGGCCCGGCTTCGCGTCATCGACGGTGATCCTGCGTTCGAGGTGCTGACGCCGTTCGCCGTCGACGGCGGCCCCGTCGTGTTGGTTGACCGCGGGTATGTGCGGCCCGTGCAGGGCTCGAAGGTGCCCACCATTACGTCTCCACCGAGTGGGACGGTGGCGATCACCGCGCGGCTGCGCGACTCCGAGCCGATTGTTGGGGGAAAGGATCCGTTCCGTGAGGACGGGGCGCAGCAGGTGTATTCGATCAACACCGCCCAGATCTCGTCACTCACCCGTGTCCCCCTGGCCGGGTCGTATCTACAACTGGTCGAGGATCAGCCCGGCGGCCTCGGCGTCATCGGCTTACCCCGGCTCGATGCCGGTCCATTCCTGTCGTACGGCATCCAGTGGATCGCGTTCGGCATCGTGGCCCCGATTCTGGCGGGCTACTTCGTGTACGCCGAGATTCGGCAGCGGCGACGGGAGAGGGCGGCCGCGGCGGAGGTGGATGCAACCGCTCCACTCACGACCGAGCAGAAACTCGCCGACCGATACGGCCGACGGCGCTGAGGCAGACCGCGACGACCGCGGCCTGCACGATTCGCGACAGCCGCACCGCCCGCACGAGATCCGAAACCTCGGGCGCTCGCCCGTCGCCGAGCGTCGGCCTGTTCTCCAGTTCGTGTGCGTACTGCGTCGGTCCGCCGAGCCGCACGCCGAGCGCGCCCGCGAAGGCGGCCTCCACCACACCCGCGTTGGGGCTGGGGTGACGGGCCGCGTCCCGCCGCCACGCACGTATCGCTTCGAAGGGCGATCCGCCCACCACAGGCGCGCACGCCGCCACCAGCAGGGCTGTCACGCGAGCCGCGACGAAGTTGGCGACGTCGTCGAAACGTGCTGCAGCCCAACCGAATCGGACATAGCGCGGCGACCGGTTGCCGATCATCGCATCCAGCGTGTTGGCGCCGCGGTACACCAACACAGCGGGCAACCCGCCTACCGTGGCCCATAACACGGGCGCGACTTGCGCGTCGGAGGTGTTCTCGGCGACCGATTCCACCACCGCCCGCGCCAGCCCGGCCGAGTCGAGCGCGGCCGGATCGCGTCCGCACAGCGACGGCAACAGCCGCCGGGCGCCCGCGACGTCTCGGGCGGCCAGCAGGCTGACCATCTGCTGGCCGGTGCGGCTCAACGACGTTCCGCCGAGTGCGACGAACGTTGTCGCCGCGGTGGCCACGGCCGTCCACCCCGCTCCGCGCCCCCGCGCGGTCCGCTCGACGGCGACACCGAGCACGCCGAGCGCCCCGAGCAGAGCCCCGGTGTGCAGCGCCCCGGCAGAACGGGAATCGGCGTAGGTCAGCCGCTCCAAAGCCGCTGCGGCGCTGCCGAACAACGCCACGGGGTGGCCGCGAGGCGGATCGCCGAACAGCACGTCGGCGAGGTAGCCCGCCGCAATCCCCGCAACCCGGCCCCGACATGCTGGCGCAATCACCCCGGGAGCGTCTCACAAGTGGTCTACTCGGATTCATGAGGCTGGGTCCACCGCCGCGCCCGACCCGGGTTGTCGATTTGCTGAACCCCGCTGCGGTCCTGCTGCCTGCGGCGAACGTGATCATGCAGCTGGCGTCGCCTGCGGTCGGATACGGCGTGCTGGAAAGCCCGGTGGACAGCGGCAACGTCTACAAGCATCCCTTCAAGCGAGCCCGCACCACCGGCACCTACCTCGCCGCGGCCACCCTCGGCACGGATGCGGATCGCGCGCTGATCCGCGAAGCGGTCGACAGGGCGCACGCACTGGTCCGGTCGACGAAGTCAAGTCCGGTGTCCTACAACGCATTCGATCCACGGCTGCAGCTCTGGGTGGCGTCATGCCTCTATCGCTATTATGTCGACCAGCACGAGTTCCTGTACGGGCCGCTCGACGATGCGTCCGCCGATGCGGTCTACCAGGACGCCAAGAAGCTGGGCACCACGCTGCAGGTCCGCGACGACATGTGGCCGCCCGACCGGGCCGCGTTCGACGAGTTCTGGAAGCGCTCGCTCGACAACCTTCGAATCGATCCTCCGGTGCGCAAGCATCTGCACGGCGTGGCCACGATGGCGTTCCTGCCCGCGCCGCTGCGACTGCTTGCCGGGCGATTCAACCTGTTCGCGACCGCGGGGTTCCTGCCGGCCGAGTTTCGCTCGCAGATGCGGTTGTCGTGGACCGCCGGTCAACAGCGCAGGTTCGAATGGTTGTTGACGGCGCTGCGGCTCGCCGACCGGGTCGTTCCCCGTGAGGTCTGGACCCTCGGCTACGCGCTGTATCTGCGCGATATGCGAGACCGAGCGCGCCGCGGCGGGCGAATCGTCTGACCGCCTGCCGCAGCTCCCCTCGATTGCCCGGCACGACAGCGAACAGATGTTTCGATCTCAACGATCGTCGCGTTCGCACACTGCAGGGTCGATGATCACAGGTGAACCGGGCGCCGCCCGGCGACGTGTCTAGCACGTCTTCGTGATGAACAGTGAGGAGTCCACGATGGCCTTCCCGGCGCTCAACCATGCCGCGCTCACGGTGCGCGATCTCGATGTCAGCGGACCCTGGTACCGACAATTGATCGGTGCCGATCCGGTGCTCGACGAGCACACCGATGCAGGATTCCGACATCTGGTCTGGGCATTCGACAACGGCACGCTGTTCGGTATCCATCAGCACGACCGTGAATTCGAAGGTGGGCAATTCACGGAGTTCCGGGCCGGCCTGGACCATGTCGGCTTCGGCTGCGCCAGTCGCGCCGAGCTGGAGGAATGGGTGGACCGGCTCAATGGGCTCGGGATCGAGCACGGCGGAATTGTGGACGCCCCATACGGGTCGGGACTGAGCTTCCGCGATCCCGACGGCATCGCATTGGAGTTCTTCGCTCCGCCTGCCGGCTAGTGATCGTGGGCGCGGACGGTATCGAACCGCCGGCCGCTGGTCGGTAAATCCCGGGTCGGCGAGCAGTCGTTCGCGCCCCTCGATGTCGACCGCACACCAACGCGCCCGCCTGTGTCATTGCATCCACACAGCGCGCCTTAGGGCTGGCGCTTCAGTTGTCGTCCTGGTTCTCCCGGTGGATGTTCAGCCGCTAACTCGCGCGCGGCCGTCTACTTCCCCAGCGTGAACTGATTTACGTCGATGTAGCCGTCCCGGAATGCGTTGGCGCAACCAGTCAGATACCTCATGTATCGCTGGTAGACCTCTTCGGATTGAATCTTGATGGCCTCGGCCTGGTGTGCCTC
>DASQCE010000539.1:0-3888 GCA_035634855.1 Mycobacterium sp. | reverse complement strand
GCATAGAGATGCCCGACGGCAGCGTGGTGGACTCCGACCGATTCATGGTGGCGATCTGCACGTGTCGGCGCAGCAAGGCATATCCCTTGTGCGACACCAGTCATCGGTGCCGATGGCGCAGCGATCCGTCAGGGCAAAGCTCGGCATAGCGACGAGCGGTCCTGCGTCCAGCACTCCATGAGGTGGGCGGCAAGCCGGTCTTCGACCACGTCGCGTGCCCTGATGCCGAACACTACGTCGCGTTCCAGCTGCGGTTCCCGGGCGACCAGGTCGCCAATCACATCGGTGCGCACCACCTGTTCGTGCACGGCGTCGGCCTCGACATGCTCGCGGTAGAACGCCACGCACGGTTCGGGCGCGCCCATCCGCTCCAGTGCCTCCATCAGCCGCCGCGACCCGGGTGAGGAAGTGATCTCGGTGGACGCGAAATGGCCCATTGCCGCGCCGCGCAATTCCCGGTGCAGCCCGAACATCGACATGAGGTTGACCGACGCCAGCGCGGGGGCCGAAACATCGTCGAGGTAGCCCAGGTATGTCGAATCCAGCCCAGCGGCGTCCATCAGCTCGGCGAACAGGTGCTGATGCACGCGCTCGCCGCGGCCGCCGCCGTATTCGTCGAACTCGACGGCGACAAAGGACGCCTTGGCCTGTCCAGTCAGGCGGGGAATCGCCCAGGCATGCGGATCGCCCTCCTTGAGGTGATACAGCGAGCGATGCACGAAGTACTCGCGCATCTGCTCCCAGGTGCCCTTGTCTCGAAGGAAGTACGACGGGCCCTCGCCGCCGATCGGCTCGACCGACAGCGCGTCCATCTCCGTCGCGGCCGTGGCGTCCGGCGCGATGTCCCCGACGTCATGACGCACCGCGCTCAGGAACGCCTCTTCGAGCCGGGCCCGTACCTGCAGCAGGGCAGGATTCCACTCCCAACGCGGGTTGACCCCGGCGAATCCGCGATAGTGCAGCTCATAGCAGGCGTAGAGGGCGAGTTGCAGGTCAAGCGCGTACGGATCTGCTTCGCACACCGGAACATCGGTCGGCCGGAGCTGCAACGCCGGACGACCGCGGTGTAGCAGGTCCAGAATTGCCGCCGACAGCGGACCGACGGCTTGGGGCAATGCAGGTTCGACGGTTGTCGATGGCAACGTCACTCGCGACTGATTCCCCCCATCCCACCGGGTCAAACACTGCCCGCCTGGTGCTTTCCACAAGCACCCCGACGATTACGCATAGCTCGCGGCGACACTTGACGACATCCGCCCGTCTCAGAAGCCGTTAAGCACCCGCCACCGCATCGTCACCACACACGCACGACGTCCGACCGGCTACTGCTCACCACCCAACAGCGCGATAGCGACCCTTGAGTCCGGAGGGGCGGCCCCGTAGCCTCCGCGCGGCGCGGGCGTGGGGGTACAGCGGCGGCGAAGCCGTCTCGTTGTGGTTCATGCCGCCGTCCTACCGTGGTGTTCGTCGATGCTGTGCTGGGTTCGACGTTGTGATGCGCAGGTGCGTTCGTAGTCGACCGGGCTGAGCATGCCGTTGGTGGAAAACGGGCGCTCTGCGAAAAGTTCGACCTGTCCTACACCACTGGTTCGGTGCTGAGCGGGTACCTATCAACGGTGCGGATCATCATCCATATGCTGGCAGTGCCGGACCGGTTCCTGACCGACAACTCCGAGGATGCTCGTGAAACATCGTCCGCCGCAGTCCGTATCAGGACCGCCGCCGCTATCCCGGCTGGTAATCCTGACGCCATGTCGCTCACTGCAACAATGCCCCCAGTCTTCTGTGGGAAGTCGGGCGCGGTGGTTCCACCTCAGCGGGCCTGTCGACGCGTTGATCGACGGATGAGGCATTGTCCATGCCGTTGATGGGGGTTGAGGAGGAGTACTTTCTTGTTGACCTGCAGACCGGGACGCCGCAACCTGCCGGGGCCCGTGTTGTCCGGGTTGCGCGCGAGACCTTGGGCGATCTGGTCTGCGGTGAGTTCACCCAGTATCAAGTCGAGGTGAAGACGCCGCCGTGCGCGGATGCCATGCGGCTGCGGGAGCACCTGTTGTGGCTGCGGGTCGGCGCTGCGGCGGCGGCTGCTGCTGAAGGGCTGCGGATCTACGCCTCGGGCACGCCGGTCGTCGCCGGCTGCGCACCCGGGGCCGTCGGGGACCATCCGCGTTATCGGGCCGGCGTGCAGCAGTACCGCGGGATGCTTGAGGATTTCGCGATCTGTGCCGTGCATGTGCACGTTCACCTGCCTGACGCAGAAGTTGCTGTGCTGGTCGGCAACCACCTCAGGCCTTGGCTGCCGTTGCTGGTGGCGTTGAGCGCCAATTCGCCGTTCCACCACGGCCGTGACACCGGGTTTGCCGACTGGCGCGCCGTGATCAGGAGCCGGTTTCCGTGTTTGGGCCCGCCCCCGTATGTCGAATCACTGCGCCATCATCGCGAACTCGCTACCGCCATGGCTGAATCCGAAGCAATGTTGGACACGGATACCCCGTATTGGGATATCCGTGTGAATCCGAAGTTGTCGACTGTGGAGATCCGGTCGATGGACGTCAACACCGACGTCGATGACACGGTGGCGCTGGCTGTTCTGGTGAGGGCCATGGTGACAACTTCGGCGGCGCGGGTGCTAGCGGGTGATCCCGGACCGCGCGCCTGTAGTGAGTTGTTGCGCGCCGCGTACTGGCGCGCCGCGCGGGATGGCTGGTCGGGCAGCGGTGTCGACGCGGTGAGTGGACACATCCTTCCCGCCGCCGTCCAGGCGGCCCGGCTTGTGGAATTCGTCAGGCCTGCCCTGGAGGACTACGGGGACACAGAGGTAGTTACGGCGTTTCTGGAGCGCCTCATCGCGCGCGGTGGCGGCGCCGAAGGCCAGCGGGCCTCCGCTAGTCGGCACGGCACGCTTACCGGCGTGGTCGACGAGCTTGTCGCTCGGACGGCGGCTGCCCCGCACGAACCAACAAGCAGCCGATAACTGCTTGACGACGCTAGTCTCGGGCTTGCGTCTGGGCACCCCAGCCGCCGAGTCTGTGTCAGTCCCGTTGTGAAGCAGCTGTCATGAGCCGCGCTCTTGTGTCATTCAGTTTGGCGGCGATGCATTTCAGCGCACGGAGCGGCGGCGGCCGGTGAGCCGAGGTAGCTGGCGATCAGTATGACGGCGACGATGATGCCGACCAGGAACGGAATGACATTGAAGCCGCCGCTTTCGTTGCTGTAGCCCAGTTTGTAGCTCAGCCACGTGCCGATGAGTGAGCCCGCAGCGCCGAGCACGGTGGTCATGATGACGCCGATGCTCTGCTTACCCGGCATCACCAGCCGTGCCAGCGCGCCGATGATTAATCCGATCAACACGGCGCCGATGATTAATCCGATCGCTGCGTAATCCTCTGTTCGGGCGTCGGTGTGACGCCGTCGTTGATTTGGTGTTCTCCGCCACCGAAGGCCGCCAACCGCGGACGGCGTACGGATTTGTTCAGCGCAGCGGTTGGCGGGTCAGCTCACGGCCACCTTTGATGCTCAGTGGCGCATGACCGGCGGCGTGGGCGATGTGCTCGCAGGCGTCGATGATCGCGGTGATCACCGCGGCGAGTTCGTCGAGATGGGCTGCGGTGATGGCTAATTCGATGGTGCGGGTGCCGCGGTGGGTGATGGCCTTGCCCTTGGCGGTGCGCACCGCCGGGTGTCGTCGCAGGGTGTCTGCGGCCGCGGTGGTCACCGCGGCCGGGTCGATCGTGATGGTGCCGACGTCCCCGGCCTCGTGCAGCCGTATCGGGGCGGCTTGCCAATCGGCCGGTGTGCCACCAGCCAGCGCAATGCCAGTCCGACGCACAGCAAGCCGACGCCGGCGATGGCCACCGCCACCACCACGTGTCCATCGCGTCGACGAGG